>JAURQA010000166.1 GCA_030836345.1 Bacteroidota bacterium | reverse complement strand
CTATTTTGCTTAGCATAATCAATGGCTTCTTGTAAATTAAATTCATGCGTGATCGGTTCTTCCGCCGTTGTTTGGGCTTGAAGATTTGCATGCACAAATCCAAACCATATAAACGCCAGAAAAAATGTTTTTCTTACCATAGTGTTTTCTTAAATTCTTCTAATCCTTTTGTGTTTAGTATACCCCTTAAGTGGTAGGTTAAATGTTGTTTATAAAGTTCCTCTACAGATTTATTACCCATGGGATACTCGACTGGGTTAAATAATTCATAACACGTGTTAATGTATATATGTGATATGATCTCAACGTCAAGGTCAAGGCGATAGAACCCTTGTTTTTGCCCTGCTCTTAAATTATTTACCACAATTTTATAGGATCGATCATCTCTGTGAGCCATTAATTTGTCAAAAACAGAGGGGTGATATTTTCGCAAATCATGCATGAAACTTGGGTTTTCTTGCTTGCGGGTTTCAATCATTGCCTTTGAAATGTTAAATACCTGTTGTACGGGATTGACTCCAGACTCTAAAATATCATCGATTACAGAATCAATTCTTTGTAGCTCTCCAATAACCACACTTTCAACCAAACTATTTTTATCTTCAAATTCAGTGTAGAGCGTTTTCTTAGATACCGAAAGTTCTTTGGATATATCATCCATGCTTGCACCACGCACCCCGCACTTCATAAAAAGGTTGCGTGCCGTAGCAGATATTGTTTCCTTCAGGTTCATTTAAAAACAGTGCAAATATAAAATGATATTCGAAGAGGAAACTATTTTTTTTTGAAAGTTTCTCGCTTATTTCTAAGCGTTAATGGAATACGCTACCTTTTGATGCGCTCTACAATAAACCATTCCTTTATTCCTTGATGCGTTGTAAAGTAAATTTGATGCTTGGAGGATTCCTTTAGCTTCAGTTTTTTCATTATTTCAGCAGGTTTTAAAGGGTAGGTTTTACACGTAACACTGGCATTTAAAATTCCTAATTTAGTGAGTTCTTTCTTGAGCTGTTTCATTCCCCCCTTTCCTTTTTTAAGGATTTTCCAAAACTTTCCATACCACTGCGGCAATAGCGATGCTCCGTAAAAGAGTGTTTTATTTTCGTTGCATGGGCTTAGCGTGCTACCCAGTTTGGTGAAATGTAAAAAATCACTTTTAATCACAGAAGAACTGGGCTCCCACAAAACATCATATTGAGATGGAGTTATAAGAGCATCCGTATCTTTATTTATTCGATGTATTTCAGTCTGAATAGATATAATTTCTAAAAGACCTTTTTGCGAGTGGGAGAAGTGGCAAAGGACCTCTTTTACCTCCTGTTGATAGTCCATTATATAGATATCAATTTCCGGATGGATGTTTTCTCTTATCCAGGTTAAATCCGTAGCTGGGCTGAGTTTAATCCAAAGGTCTTTTTTTATTTCTGGGTGATTTTCTAGAATAGTTAAAATATTGGGCGAAAAAACGGCAGCGTCCAAGCCTTTGGTGCCCTTTGCATCTCTTCGGTCTGGATCTATATAATACGTGTCAAACGAAATATCTGTACTTGCAAGAAAACCCTCTGCACTTTCATGGATTCTCTTAATAGATGGGGTGCCAAGTTTAGTATAATTACTTCGTACAATGCGGTTTAAATCCTCATTGGTGTCGAGGGATATAATTTCCTCGTACTTTTTTGAAAGTGCCCAGTCATCTACGCCCAAGCCTCCGGTTAAACTTAGCAAGTTGTTTCCCCCTTTAAAAAGATCCATTTTAGCTATAGCAACGGCCTCTGAGGTGCTTTGCTCATAACTTTTGGGCAAGTAAAAACACTGGTATTTATGCCAGGTTGGAATCTTTTTAAGGGCTTTAGGTAATATTTTTCTTTGCATGGTTGCAAAGCGTCCCATGATTTTCCCATAGGCTTTTTCCAGTTTTGTTTGGGCACGCAAATCATGCATAGCATTGGCATATATATCTTCCACAAAGCCTTTTTCTTGCAGTATTTTGATATTTTCGCCCGATATTTGCATATAATTAGATATGAAAAAAGCAAAGTTAACATTAGCACTTGTAGTTTTTGTTATGAGTTTAGCTTCTTATGGAGCAAGCTGTAAGAAAAAAGACCGATGCCCACAAATGGGTGAGCATTCTCCAAAAACAGAATTAGCTAAGTAATGTCAGGGTGGAATGCCCTCAGCACCAATGAGGATTGGGTCGATGTTCTTAAGGCTTCTGAAAAGGGGTCAGTTGTTTTGTTTAAGCACAGTACGCGCTGTAGCATAAGTTCAATGGTCTTAAATAGAGTCGAGCAATCGCTCGATGATCTATCTAAAGTAGCCTCTTGCCATCTACTTGATTTAATTGCCTTTCGAGATCTTTCGAATACGGTAGCCTCTGAAATGGATATAAAACATGAATCGCCGCAAGTATTGGTCCTTAAAAATAGGGTCTGTATTTATACTTCGAGCCATTACGATATTCGGCCGTCTAATATTTTAAATAGTATCGAATAGTCTATCAAAAACGTACTATCCATTGGCGACTCAGAATTCTTTGAACACACAGTTGTTGAGGAAGATTTAGCACAATTTAATGCAGTTGTGGTGCATCCTTTTTACTCCACATTTGCATTGGGAAGAGATGCTGAATGGTGCTGTAGGCAGTTTGTTCTAAAATGCAAAGAAGATCATGAGGAGGGGATAGGTACATTTCTCAATATTGCACATCAATCGCCCGCTTTATTGGGCGAAACCGTCATTATTCAATCTAAAATATCTGAATTAAAGGATCGCACAATCATTTGTACCTTTGAGGTAAAGGTAAAGGATCGAGTGATTGCTAGCGGCAGTCAAGGACAAAAGGTTCTGCTTAAATCAAAAATAAAACAATTAAAATCAAGCCTAAGGTGAAGAACCCTCGGATAAATATTAAAAATCGAAAAGCTACTTTTAACTATCATGTTGAAATTACATTGGATTGTGGGATGGTTTTAAAAGGTTCTGAGGTAAAATCCATTCGCCATAATGACATTAATATGGGCGATTCATACATACGTATGGAGGAGCAAGAGCTGTGGGTGTATAACATGCATATTGGCCTGTATAAGAATGCTGGATTTAATGCGCATACAGACCCCTTGAGAAAACGCAAGCTATTGGCCAATAGGTACGAGTTAAAACGGATCGAACAAAAGGCCAAAACCAAAGGATATACCATGTTTCCTCTGCGTTTGCATGAAAATGAAAAAGGTGTTTTTAAACTCGAAATAGGTTTGGGACAAGGAAAAAAATTATACGATAAACGCGACGATTTGAAGCAAAAAGATATTAAAAAGCAAATCAAGCAATACTTGTAGCTATTTCTACATGCATTTCGGGACACTCTTGCCCTCAGATTAACTAAATCACATCCAAAACGATACAATTGTTCAACCTTTATGGTATATTTTAAGAGAGAAGTATTAATTGGTCAAGAAGAATTGTATTTTTGCAGATTCCACGAGAGAGGCAAAATTTGAGTCAAAAAATTATTGAAATTATAGGTGCTGAAGAGCATAATTTAAAGAATGTAGATCTAGACATTCCCAAGGATAAACTGATTGTTTTTACAGGAATTAGTGGCAGTGGCAAAAGTAGCCTTGCCTTTGATACCATATTTGCCGAAGGTCAGCGAAGATATTTAGAGAGTTTTAGTGCCTATGCACGCCAGTTTATTGGCGATATGAAACGGCCCGAGGTGGAAAAGATTAATGGTTTGAGCCCGGTTATTTCAATAGAACAGAAGACCGTTAGTAAAAACCCTAGAAGCACTGTGGGTACCATAACTGAGGTATATGATTTTCTTCGGCTCTTATATGCAAGAGCAGGAGAGGCTTATTCCCATATTAGTGGAAAAAAAATGAGGAAAATGCTCCCTCAGGAAATTTTTGATCATGTGACTTCTAATTTTCAAGGAGAAAAAATTACCATTCTTGCACCTTTAGTAAAAAGCCGGAAGGGACATTATCGCGAACTTTTTGAGTATTGGAGAAAAAAGGGGTATGAATTGGTTCGTATCAATGGAGAATTAACGGAAATTGTATCTGGCTTAAAATTAGACCGATACAAAACGCATAATATTGAACTGGTGGTTGATCGCTTAACGGTTAATGATAAAAAAGCCCGTTTAGAAAAAAGCTTGCAATTGGCTCTTAAGTTGGGAGAAGGCACCTTCTACCTGCTGCATAAGAATGCGGTCATTCCCTACAGTAAATATTTTATGGATCCAGAAAATAACTTGAGTTATGAAGATCCTCAACCCAATTCATTTAGTTTTAACTCGCCGCAAGGGTATTGCCAAACCTGCGAAGGCTTGGGCTTAACAGCAACCATTAACGAGGAATATATTATGCCCAATAAAAAATTGAGCATTAACAAAGGTGGCATCGTGCCCGTGGGCGAGCTTAGGGATAACCATACCTTTACTTTACTTAGGGCCTTAGCTAAACAATATGGGTTTTCATTGGCCCATCCATTGGAAAAATTAAGCGAGGAAAATTTAAATCGAATTTTAAATGGATGCGAAGAGAGCATTGAAGTATTTAGCACCCGACCAGATGGCAAAAAATCATCTTATCTGGCAAACTTTAAGGGCGTGCTTCATATTGTTTCGCAAAGTTATTACGAGTCACAGGATGATAAAATGAGAGCCTGGGCCGAGGAGTTTATGCATAACACCATTTGTGAAACTTGCCGAGGAGCCCGCTTGCGAAAAGAGTCTCTAAATTTTAAAATAGCGGGTAAAAACATTTCCGAAATAGGAAATATGAGCATTGAGTCGGCGTATGAATGGCTAAAATCCGCTCCTAAACAGTTCTCAGAAAGGCAAGCCATTATTGCTACTGATCTTTTAAAAGAAATAATTACCCGTGTGGAGTTCTTAATAGGCGTTGGCCTTCATTACTTATCACTAAACTCACCGGCGGGCATATTAAGTGGAGGAGAAGCGCAGCGCATACGCTTAGCCACGCAAATTGGAAGCCGTTTGCAAAATGTTTTATACATATTGGATGAGCCAAGCATTGGCTTACACCAGAGAGATAATGAACGATTAATAAATAGTTTAAAGGAACGGCGCGACACAGGAAATACCGTCATCGTGGTTGAGCATGATAGGGATATGATGTTGGAAAGTGATTTTTTGGTGGAAATAGGTCCAGGTGCCGGAAGGCATGGAGGGGAGATTGTTGCCAAGGGAAATTTGCAAGCCTTTAAGGAATATAAAACAGTTACTGCTCAATATTTAGCAGGAGAATTAAGCATTCCTACCCCTAAAAAAAGACGCAAGCCAAGAAAAAATAAAATTGTATTGACGGGTTGCAAGGGTAATAATTTAAAAGATGTTAAATTGGAATTACCCTTAGGAATATTTACCTGTGTGACTGGGGTGAGTGGCAGTGGAAAATCTTCCCTAATCAATCAAACCCTGCATCCAATCCTGCACAACCATATAAACAGAAGCCATTACAGACCCTTGCCATACAAGACGGCCAAAGGGATAGAGATGGTAGATAAGATTATAAAGATTGATCAATCTCCCATTGGCCGTACGCCAAGGAGTAATCCAGCCACATATGTGGGTGTTTTTACCGATATACGAACGCTTTTTGCGGGACTTCCAGAATCTAAAATACGCGGATATAAGCCTGGAAGGTTTAGTTTTAATGTAAAAGGAGGGCGGTGTGAAAGCTGTAGAGGGGGTGGTCGAAAAGTCATTGAAATGAACTTTTTGCCTAATGTAGAGGTGCTTTGCGATGGATGTCAAGGAAAAAGATACAATAGAGAAACGCTAGAGGTGCGATACAAAGGAAAAAGCATCTACGATGTTTTAGAAATGACCATTGAACAAGCCGTTGCATTTTTTGAGCCCATCCATTTTATACACCGCAAGTTAATTACTCTGCTCGATGTAGGTTTGGGATATTTAACCCTAGGCCAAAGCAGCACTACCATTAGCGGTGGAGAGGCCCAAAGGGTAAAATTAAGCACCGAGTTAAGCAAACGAGACACAGGAAACACTGTATATATTCTGGATGAACCCACTACGGGATTACATTTTCACGATATTCAACAATTGCTAAAAGTACTTCAATCCTTAGCAGATAAGGGCAATACAGTCATTGTTATTGAACATAACATGGACGTAATTAAGGTAGCCGATTGGGTAATTGATGTAGGCCCAGAAGGCGGAGATGGAGGAGGCGAGATTATTGCCAAAGGCACTCCAGAACAGGTAGCTAAAACAAAAGGACATACTGCTCGGTTCCTTAAGGCTGAACTTTAAAAGGTATTAGACTTGGAGCAAAAGAGCATGCCTTAACAAGACTGGGGAATGTAATTTATTTACCCCTTCCTTGAATCATAATGAGTGCAGTATAGATGCAAATTTTAACATCTAAGCCCAAGCTCATATTCTCGAGATAGAGGATATCGTATTTCATGCGTTCCACCATCTCGTTTACATTGCTGGCATAGCCAAATTTTACCTGTCCCCAGCTGGTAATGCCGGGTTTAATTCTATGCAAACGGGTATAAATAGGTGCTTTTTGTACAATTTGATCTATAAAGAACTGTCGCTCCGGTCTCGGTCCCACAATGCTCATGTCGCCCACAAGTACATTCCAGAATTGGGGCAATTCATCCAAGCGTGTTTTGCGCAGAAAAATTCCTGCCTTTGTGCGGCGGTCATCATGCTCACTACTCAATTGAGGGCCTTTTGTTTCGGCATCCGAGCGCATGCTTCGGAATTTGATGATTTGAAAAGGTTTTCCTTGAAATCCAATGCGCTCTTGGGTAAAGAACACACGGCCTTTGGAATCTAGTTTAACCCAAATGGCCAGCAATAAGAAGAGGGGAGAAAGCATTAGTAAAGCCACAGCAGAGGACAGCAGATCAAAGCTGCGTTTGATGGTTTTTTGCCACTGGGGCATAACTTCAAAATCCACTTCCACCAGCATGGCACCCAAGATATTATTCATTTTAACCATTCCCATCACCATCCCATAGCTATCGGGCATGATTTTTAGCTTTACATTTTGGTTTTGAATGACATCTACGGTTTCCATTACCCGGGTATGGTACTCTTCATCCATGCAAAGAATGACATCTTTAATGTTTAAATCTTCAATAACAGCAGCTATGTTTTTCCAGTGACCTAAGTTTGGCAAGCCATTTAAAGTGGCCTCCGGATTTTCATCCTCCGTTAAAAATCCTTTGAGGTCAAAGCCCTCTGATTTTTTGGCGTTTTGCAATTCGTGATAAAGCTTGTGCGCATTTTTTCCACTTCCAATTAGCACACTTTCATAGCCCCATTCCCTTCGCTGTATTTTTCGAATGGTTCCCGTGCTTATAATTACCCGAAAGAATAAGGTCACGAAAAAATGCAAGAAAAAATATCCAAAAAGAGAGTAGTAATAGTCTGAATAGTTGGCAACACTATCATCTAAAAATATGGAGAAGAACAATACCAGAACTCCAAAACCAGATGTTAAAAAGGTATTTTGAGTATCTCTGAGTCTGCTTCTTCTAAAAATATTTTGGTAAAAACCTGATGCAGCATAAACAATAAGCCAAAAAGTGGGGATCTAGAGTAAGGTTAAAATAAGCTTGGCATCAAAAACAACGGGTATGTCATACCCGTGCTTAGCGGCTTCAATAAAGGTTTTCCTAAACTGATTAAACGCTAACCATGCCCCTGCAGAGGCAATAAAGTCAAAACATATATACAGGCCAAGCTGCTTTATCTTATTCATACTTCGAAGCAAATCTACTTCAAATAGGTTAATCGGATATTATCTAAATAAATTTCTGCCACACGGGGATTGTCTTTTTGGCGATAAACCGTGTATACAAAACGATATTCATTACTTGCAGGCTGCCCCGCAATTTCATAGGCAAGATTCACATAAAAGCGTTTCCATTTATCTGGAGAAGGGTATACCTCTATATAGGGAACGTATTCTTCGCCGGTGCTTGACTTTCTTTGGAGCCCTAATTGCACTACATCTGAGCCTTTTACATCAAATTCCATCATAATAGCCGTTCCATTAATAGGGAAACCACTGAAGTAGGAGAAACTTCGCAAATCGTAATATTTAAACGAGTCGGTGGCTTGTATTCTGCTATACAATGCATTGGTCGTATGGTTGAATTTTCCTTCCAAAGAGAAATCTGTTTTGGTGATATATTGCGTATCTAAGGCATTATTTCCTGCATTTGGAATGAGCGTACTTCCTAAATCCTCAAAATCTTCCACCCATACCACTTCGGCATTGGTCCTGTATTTAATAGGAATGGAGCTTATTGAGGTTGTTTTTAAGGGCGAAAAGTTTAAGGTAGTATCTAAAATGGTCGTATTTACAAAAGGTTTAAAAACCGATGCACTTCCATTTTCTAAAACCATTGCTTGGATTTGAACTTTGGCTTCTCCCTCAACTATTACAGGAATATCGCAGGGAAGGGGAAATGAGCCCATGAATCTATTATTGACTAAAACTTGAACTCCTTTTAATAAGTGAATATTATTTCCCTGAAAGGATTCAGTTTTTAAGGCAAAAGAATCTAAATGAAGGTATGCAGGAAGCGCTTCTTTTTCGCGATCACAACTGTTCAGCGACAGGAGTGCTAAGCTACAAATAAAGGCATAACGAAACATGGACACAAAGGTAATTAAGTAAATTAGATTTGAGCATGCTTGGCATAAATAAGGCAATTATTAAAATAGTAGGGTTCATTAAGGCTGGTAGGTCATTTTTTTCTAACTTTGCCTAATGGAATGGCTTATTGATTGGCTAAGTAGTTTGCATCCAATTATGCAAGGAGGCCTTGCCGCCTTGTTTACTTGGTTTATTACTGCTTTAGGTGCTGCTGTGGTCTTTTTAATAAAGAACGACGTGCCCGATTCTGTTATGGATTCTCTTTTGGGATTTACGGGAGGGGTCATGCTTGCCGCAAGTTTTTGGAGTCTTCTTAGTCCCGCACTCGAGATGTCTATAGATAGTTGGACGCAAGCATGGTCTTGGGTTCCGGTGGCCATAGGTTTTGTAGGAGGAGCTCTTTTTCTTTTTGTAATCGATCAATATTTACCCCATTTGCATTTAAACGCCCCCATTTCCAGTGCGGAAGGTGTAAAAACAGATTGGAATAAAACGGTACTCTTGGTTTTAGCCATCACACTGCATAATATCCCAGAGGGATTAGCCATAGGGGTTGCGTTTGGTGCAGTGGCTGAAGGGATTCCTGGAGCTGATTTGGGAGGAGCTATAGCTCTTGCTATAGGAATTGGAATACAAGATTTACCCGAAGGATTGGCTGTCGCAATTCCTTTAAGGAGGAGCGGTTTAAGTCGGTGGAAATCATTTACCTGGGGTCAATTAAGTGGAGCGGTAGAGCCCATTGCTGCTGTTTTTGGAGTAGCATTGGTGATGATTGCAAAGCCTATTTTGCCCTATGCCCTTGCTTTTGCTGCAGGTGCTATGATTTATGTTGTGGTTGAAGAGGTTATTCCAGAATCGCAAAGACGAGGCCATACCGATAAGGCTACCTTGGCTCTTATTATAGGTTTTGTGATTATGATGGCTCTTGATGTGGGCTTGAGTTAAACTTTTTACCCGAAAAATTAATCTTTTCAGCCCGTCTTTTAGCGTAAAAATGGCTACTTTTGCACCAAGTAAATTACATTGATATGAAGATATTAGTTTGTATGAGTGTTGTACCAGACACCACTACGAAAATTGCCTTTACGGATAATGATACCAAATTTAATACGGATGGAGTTACCTTTATTGTGAACCCTTACGATGAATTAGCCTTAACCAAAGGATTGGAAATAGCCGAAGCAAATGGCGGTACGGTAACCGTGTGTCATGTTGGAACTTCCTCCTCAGATGCGGCGATTCGTAAGGCATTAAGTATAGGTGCGGGTGAAGCCATACGAATAGATGCCGAGCCCTT
>JAURQA010000165.1 GCA_030836345.1 Bacteroidota bacterium | reverse complement strand
TCAAGCGTCTGTACCCCAATTCGAAGAGTTCCTCTTGCGGACAATACGGGTGCATCAGGTAATTTGTCTCCGTAAACAAATTGAATTTCTTTTTCTTGTGCAAAAAGGTTTACACTCAAAAAAAGTGCAAAAGCAATCCAGTGGTTTCGGTTTCTCTTCTTCATTTAAAATGTTTCTTTAATTAGAATTTAATATCGTCTGATAGCGGTCAATCATTATTTTCAATTGTTCTGGATGGGATTGTGCTAAATTATTTTGTTGTGAACTATCCTCCTCCAAGTTGAAAAGCTGATACTCTGGAGCGTTCCCTAATTCAATATTAACAAAAGAATTTTTTTGAGGACCTGAGTAGGGTGGAATAAGTACCCAATTTTTGCGTCTGAAAGCCGTTTTGGTTTGTGCCTCAAGGATGAATTCCTCTCTTCCCACCCCTTCGTTTTGAAAAAGAACATCCGCTAAATCCATACCATCTTTTGTTCGGATTTCTGAACCAATTAAGGAAGCAATTGAGTTTAAAAAATCAATTTGAGAGACCATTTGATCAGATACCGAGGGCTTGATTTGATCTTTCCAATAGGTTAGTAAAGGCACCCGTGTTCCTGCCTCATAAAGGCTGTACTTTCCTCCTCTAAAATTTCCAGCGGGGGTATGTTCCCCGAGTTTTTCAACCGCTTCATCATAGTAACCGTCATTCAATACAGGTCCGTTGTCGCTAGATAGGATAATAAGGGTGTTTTCCAATAAATTGTTTTGTTTCAGATGAGCGTAAAGTTGACCGATACACCAATCGGCTTCGCGTATTGCATCACCTCGAGGACCCATGGTTGAAGTTCCCACAAATCTGGGATGTGGTGTTCTCGGCACATGGGGTTGTTGGAGGGCATAATAGAGAAAAAAAGGCTTCTCTTTTGCTTGATCAATATAGTTTTTTGCTTGGTTTAAAAATTCATCTGCCATATCCACATCCCTCCACTTTGCTTTTTCGCCTCCTTTCATAAATCCAATTCTCGAAATTCCATTGACGATAGTCCCATCGTGTCCGTGATGCCACTTCATTGAGAGCAGCTCTGGGTTTTCTCTCCCGGTTGGTTGCCCTTCAAAGTTTTCTTCAAAACTAACCTCAATGGGATCATTTGGATCTAAATTCTTAACTCGTCCGTTTTCCATATACACTGTAGGAACACGGTCTTGTGTATCGGGCATGATATAGCTATAATCAAAACCTACCTCATTTGGACCAGGACTGATTCTTTGATTGTAATCAATTTTTGAATTTCCAAGACCCAAATGCCACTTTCCAACAATAGCAGTTTGATAGCCCTCCTCTTTTAGCATTTTAGGGAGTGTCATTTCTAAGGAGTCAATGATTAAATTAGCTCCCGTTAGAATTTTAGCACGTTTATTTCTCCAGGGGTAGGTTCCTGTCATTAATGCATACCGACTCGGGCTGCAGGTTGCTGAACTTGAATAGCCACTTGTAAATCGAGAACCGTTATTTGCAAGCAAGTCAATATTGGGAGTTTGAAGCTTTCCCAAACCATAAGCACTAACATCCCCATACCCTAAATCGTCTGCATAAATAATAATTACATTAGGTTTTCTTATTGCAACTTCTCTATTACAGCCAAAGAAAATAAAAAATACAAGAAGAACTTTTAAATATTTCATACTTCTAAGATATACGTTTCTTATATGAATCTATTACTTTATAAGGGTGTTTTTAGCTCTTAGAAAAAATCGAATACTCTATCGGAAAATTCTTTAAGTAAAGAAAGGAATGAGAACACCAGAAATAAAACATAAAAGCCCCAGTAAGAAGTATACTGAGGCTTTTAATAACCATAAACCAATTCATCGAATTGATAAATACAAATTTAATGTAAAAATCAAAAATATGTGTGACAAAAGTTACAATTGTATGAAATCTTATGGTTTAAAAAACTCTTCCTCAGTAATCTGATAATAATTCCCAACCTTAGAAGCGTCGAAAAAGAAATTAAAGGTATGCCTTTCACCATAGTTGATGTTTGTACGCTCACGGTCTTCATAAAAAAACTCTTTCGATTTAAATTGAACGTAGAGGCGTGTTATGGGTAGATCTTTAAAAACATATTGATCGTTATTCCGTATATAAACGTGTCTTAAATATTTTTTGTTTTGATCCCTGACAACCACAATAATATCGTGATCCACCTCATTGATGAGTAACAAAGAGGAATTGGAAACTTCGCTAAGAACATCAAGCGGGAAACGGTTTTCGAATGTCTTATCACCTGTATTCCCTCGTTGACTAAATGCTAAACTTGTGGCAAATAGCAAGCAAATTATGAAAATATTTCTCATGATAAATTAGGTATATGTGAATACAAGGTTAAGTACCACTAAGTTAAGAAAAATCTAGCTTATAATGCTAGATAAGCTTTTCTAGAAAAGAAAATTAACACCATTGCAGCGACTACAAAAATCAAGAATGCAAGGTTTAAATTAAAAAGATGTGCTATATATCCCACGAAAGGTGGTGCCAATAGCACCCCAATAGTAGCATAGGTGCCAACGATAGAAATAGCCATTCCAGCAGCGTATTTTTTTGATTTGCTTGCCAATAAAAATGACATTGGGAAAATGGCAGCCACACCTAAACCCGTTATGAAAAATCCAATAAGTGCAGGGTAAAATGTGGGAAAGAGTATCAGTATACTAACTCCAAAGATGACCACTAGTGCGCTGATGATGAACATTTTTTTCATTCCGAAATAGTCAACCAAACGATCCGTATAAAATCGAGATAAAGTCATGGATACCATAAATACTAAATAACTCAATGTGAACAATTCTGCTTGAACTACTTCTTTAAAATATACACTACTCCAATCGTAGATTCCTCCTTCACAAACTGCTGCACAAAACACTACAATTCCTGTGTAGAGGATAAATCGATCGGGTTTACCTAAACGAAATTTATTTCCACCTGTTTCTCGATCATTTTTTAATAAAAAAGAAGCTGCTGAAACACCAGCAAATAATGCAAAAAGAGAAACGCTAATCAAGTGAGTCTTCATACTTATTTCTAAATAGATCATCAAAGTGGCGACCAAAATCCCAATAAGCCCACCCAAACTCCATATTCCGTGAAAACTTCCGTTTATCGTTTTATGATATCGCTTTTGCAGTTGAACGGCTTGGGTATTCATTGAGATATTGATTGCCCTTAAACCAAAGGCAAAAAAACAAACCACCAAGGTCAAAATTTCTAGATTTGGAGCTAAACCAATACCACAAAGAGAAATTATGTATAACAAAAACCCATAGGTTAATAAATAACGACTGTCGTATTTGGAAACCAGCCAACCCGAAATGGGAAGCCCAATAAGCGAACATATCGGAAGAATGAAAAGAAAACTACCAAGTTCTGCCTCATTCATTTCGTAGGTAGTTT
>JAURQA010000164.1 GCA_030836345.1 Bacteroidota bacterium | reverse complement strand
TTGGTTAAAGGTATCCTTGCTAACTTTTAAATTAGAATATTCATAGTTGGTGTAAGACATTCCATGCCCAAATTCCCATTGAGGATTAAACGCGTTCTCGCTAAAATCTGTATCCAATAAATCTGTGTACTTATGGTCGTAAGCGAGTAAGGTATTGGTATACCTTGGGTAGGTAATGGGTAGTTTTCCTGAAGGGTTTACTTGCCCATAAATGATATCTGCCAAAGCGTCTGTGCCGTTTTCAGAGGGCTGATAGGCCATTAAAATAGCTTGGCAAAGCGGTTCGATTTCTCGGACAATCCTTGGCCTATTTTCCACTAAGACTAAAACAATGGGTTTGCCTGTTTTGCCAAGTTCTTTCACCAAAGCAACCTGAGCTTTTTCTATATCTAAGGAATGTATATCGCCGGGTTTTTCGGTGGATGGTTTTTCACCAAGGCAAACCACAATTACATCTGACTCATTGCTTTTTTGTACCGCCGCTGCAATATCTATAATTGAATCCAACCCTGAACCCTCTGCGAAAGAAACTTGTCCCCCTTTATATTGGAGTGCTTCATAAATGGTTCGTTTTGACTCGTCGTTCCATTTAGGATCTGTCCCTTGCCAGGTTCTGGTCCAAGCACCATTCACATTGGTTAATGAATTTGCCGTTGGTCCGCTTACTAGAATTTTTTGTGTTTTATTCAAAGGCAAGATATTTCCCTCATTTTTCAAAAGAGTAATGGATTCTGCTGCTGTTTCATAACTTATTTGAATAAAACTATCGGAGGCAACCAATGGATAGCTATTTGAGCTTGGTGAAAAAGGAGTTTTAAAAAGCCCCAGTTTCTTTTTCATGGTTAAAATTCTGCTCACCGCCTCATCAATTCTTTTCATTGGAACCTCTCCCTCATTCCCGAGCTCAAGTACTAAATCAGAAAAACGATAATCATTACGTACCATGCTCATATCAATTCCTGCATTCACGGCCAATTTTACCGCTTCTTTAAGTGTGCTGGCTATTCTATGGGGATGCTCCAGTTTCATGATATCCTCCCAATCGGTAACGGCTACGCCCTGAAAACCGAGTTCGTCTCTAAGCAGGGTGGTTAAAATTTCTTTATCTGCATGAACCGGTATTCCATTAATATCACCGGAATTAACCATAAGGCTAAGCGCACCTTCTTTTATGGCCGCTTCAAAAGTGGGCAAAAAGTACTCTCGCAGCTGACGTTCCGGAATGTAGGTGGTTGTTCGGTCTTTTCCGCTAAAGGGAATGCTGTACCCTAAGAAATGCTTTAAACAGGCTGCAACCTTCTCTGGATTGGCTGCATTGCTTCCCTGGTAGCCCTGAATGGCCGCTAAGCCCATTTGCTTACATAGGTATACATCCTCTCCATAGGTCTCGAAAACCCGGCTCCAGAGGGGCTGTCTTGCCACATCTAAAACGGGTGAAAAATTCCATGGTATTCCACAGGCACGCGTTTCGTAAGCAGTTACAGAAGCTCCTTTATAAACCAAACTTGGATTAAATGTGGCTGCTTGTGCCAACGGTTGTGGCAGTAAGGATCCATTGGTTAAATATCCGGCACCATGTATGGCGTCTATCCCATACAAAACAGGAACTTTTAAACGGGTTTGATTGGTGGCCATATTTTGAATGGTCTGCACAATCGTATTCCAATGCTCCTGAGAGTAAGCATGGCTTCCTGCATTTAAGATGGAACCCACTCCATATTCTACAATGGCCTTTTTTAACTTTTCTATATCCAGCTCATGCGGCTCTACCAAAGAATATACTTTCCCTTTGGAAACTACATCTATGTTTAATTGTGTCATTTGGCCCACTTTCTCTTTCAAGGTCATTTTTGAAAGCAATTCTGATATGGAAATATCTGATTTGGCCGGTGGTTGTTTTCTGGTTAGAGAGCAGCATACCAATAAAAGAGCTAAACTTGTTAGCACTGTTAATTTTCTTTGAATCATTTGCTTAGGTTTTTATAGATAATGCGTCCCCATAGTGATGGATTTAAGTGAAACCCTTCTGCCCCACTACTGTTCCATCTCAGTTGCTGATTTCTTCCAGAATTGGTTCCTTTGTCCAAGGCCAATTCTAAACCGTAGGTTTGATTAAATAGAAATGCGTCTCCTTCAAGATATGCGATGGGCACTTTAGCCTCGAATTGATAGCCAGTTTTGGTGACTGAGGTGCTTACCTCTGCACCTTCAATTTCTCTCTTCTTTCTAAAATCCCAAACCATGGGACTATTGGACATTCTCAATCCGACTTGCTGATCGGAGTATAAAAACATCTTGCGCTTAGCGCTCGCATCCGTACTGGTACTGAAAGCCATTTCGAAACAATCGCCATTCCAAATATCCACACCATTTTTACTGTTTTGTAGGGGCGTATCATCGTTGACTTCCCCTGAGATATAGAAGAACTCGTCGCTCTTCATCAATTTAACTGAATTGCCCTCGAGGTCAATACTTGTAGCATTGCTCCACTCTTTCTCCTCTAATTTTCCATCTACCGCTATATCCAATGAAGATTTGTGAGTGCAGGCATATGTTTTCTTTAAAGAACCTTTAAATGGAACAATTTTTATATCATCCATGTATACATCTCCGCCCGCTTCAAACTGAATAAGCATTTGTTTGATATTGGAAGCATCTGCATCGAACTCTTCCCATGAAAAGGAGGAAAGGGGCAGTGTAACTGTAGCCCAATTCTCATTATTTATATATTTAATATTGTTGGAAGACATACCTAACCAAGCTTGTGAACTTGAATAATCCTCGAGACAAACAGCCAATGGGAGAGATTTAATCTTACCCTCCTTTACAAATACCTTAATTTGAATGGCTGCATTATCCAAGATACGTTCCAGGTTTTTACCCGACCACGCGTCCCAACCAACTCCCATTCCAACCCAATCGCAACCGCCTTCTTTTTTATCCCATTTTAAGTGAATGCCTGTTTCTCCTGAAAACTTAATATCCTTGCTATTTGAAACCTGAATGCATTTTGCATTTTCAGTAAACCAAACCTCAGAACTTAACCCTTCATCCAATATATTTAAGGCATAAAACTCTTTAATATTTGGCAATTCAGGCGTAGAGGATTTTTCTTCCCATAAGCCGGTATGCTTAAAGTTTACACATGAAGTAAATAGGCAGATGATGCCAAGATATATAATCCTCATGTTCATTTATAGTTTTAATGCTTCGTCTTTAGTAAAAATAATGTAATCCATGAGGGTTCTTGAATATCCTGTTGCTGGGTCTGCCAAAAACAAACATGAGATTGTGTGTAGCTTATCTGGATTATGTACACCATTTCCTTTGGGGGTAGATGGTGCTCCATTAGTTAAACTTACAAGATCCGCATATTTAATAGATACCACTTGCCATCCTTCTTCCAGGCCTTTAAGTTCCAGAGAATACATATCTTCATTGCTTTCATTAAAACTCCCATTGCCGTTTTCGTCTTCTTTAAATTGAAACAAAACAATGCTATTATTGATTCCCTTTGGTGTATTTAACAATACGTTAAAGTAAGACGAATTTGCATTATTGCCTAAATCAAAACCAGAGGCTCCATATGCAGTAGCCGGAAAATCCACGTAACCAATGAGATAATCCCAATCTACTTCACCAGCCATATCGTAGTAAAAGTCTCCTTGTGGAGCCAAACCGGTATCTACTGTTACAAAAGACATGTCTGCTCCTGACTGCTTAAAAACTATCCAATCGGGGTTAATGCCTGTTTCAAAATCAGCCACTACAGTACCAGTAGGGGTTCTTACTCCGT
>JAURQA010000163.1 GCA_030836345.1 Bacteroidota bacterium | reverse complement strand
TGTTTTTCGTTGTTGTTGTTTTTGTCACGTTCTATCTCCATTTCGTTTTGTTAAAAAGGCAATACGGATGGGACGTTGGGCTAGCCGCCAAGTATCAAGATTATCTTGAAAAGGAATGGATTAGTGATCTTAAAGCAAAGTATAAAGTTAAGATTAATCAAGAAGTTTTTGATGCAATTAAAAAAGAATTAGTTCAATAAAATTCTCTTGCACCCGTTAACATAGCACGAATGAAATTTAAACAGATTGGCTTTATAATACTAATTGGCGCTTTTTTGAACCAAGATGCAACTGCTCAAAAAGAGGCTCAATGGGTAGATGGTATCATAGCAGTAGTGGGTGATAAAATTGTTCTGCGTAGCGAGTTAGAAACGGAATTAGCGAATGTTCAACTAGATACCGTGAACAACCCCGATGATTTTGCCTGCCTCACCTTGCGAAATATTCTCTTGCAAAAACTGCTCATTAATCAAGCAGAATTAGACTCCATCCCCTTAGAAGAAGAAAGAGTAAACAGCGAGCTAGATAATAGAATCCGGTATTTTCAAAGACAAATTGGAAGCCAAGTGGCATTAGAGGCCTATTTAGGCATGACAATTCCAGAATATAAAGAGCAGATAAGGCCTAAAATGAGGGCTCAACTCCTTGCGCAGCAAATGCAAGGAAGCATCACCTCTGAGGTAATGGTAAGCCCTCAAGATGTTAAAGAGTATTTCGATACCATTCCCGCAGACTTGCTTCCTCTTGTGCCAAGTAGTTTGAGTGTAGCTCAACTAATGATTGAACCAGAGTACTCCTCCTTCGCAAAAGACTATGCCAGAGAAATGTTGGAAGGACTTCGCGTAAAAGTAATGAGAGGGGAATCGTTTGAAAGACTTGCAAAGCTATATTCCCAAGATCCGGGCTCCAAGGTTGAGGGAGGGTTGCTTCCAGAATTTACAAGAGGAGCTATGGTTCCTGCGTTTGAGAGAGAGGCATATAAACTTAAACCTGATAGCATAAGTCCAGTTTTTGAGAGCGATTTTGGATTTCATATTATTAAAATGATAAAGAGAAAGGGAGAAAGCATCGTCGCTAGGCATATTTTAATACGTCCACAACTAACCAGTTCGGATATTCAGAAAACGTCTAATTTGACAGATAGCTTATATAAAAAATTAAGTGCTGGAGAGACAGATTGGTGTACAGTTGTTAAAAAACATAATAAATCTAAATACAATAACGCAGCCTATTGTGGTTTTATGCAAGATGAATCAACGGGGAATGATAAGGTCTTTTATGAAACTTTATCGCCAGAGTTAAAAAAGAATCTCGATGAAATGAAACCAGGAGAATATTCAAAACCACAATACTCAAAATTACCCGATGGTGGATCCATCTTTTACATCATATATCTCAAAGAATTATACGCCCCACATCAAGCAAGTCTCAAAGATGATTACGACAGAATTAAGATTGAAGCAGAATCAGCTAAAAAACAAAAAGCAATGGATGTATGGATTGAAAAGACACTTAAAACCAATTATTTAAAAATAAATAAAGAGAATATTTCTTGTCCAATGCTTGCAAAATGGGAGATACAATAAAATGGATGATAAAGAACTAGCCATCGCATTTTCTGAAGATGTAAAAATTTTAAAAAAAGAAATAGCCAAGGTTATCGTTGGCCAAGATGAAACAGTGGATGGTATTATTACATCCATATTTTGCAATGGACACGTGCTCCTTATTGGTGTTCCAGGTTTAGCTAAAACATTATTGATTAATACTTTGTCTACTGCCCTGGAGCTAAGTTTTAATCGAATACAGTTTACTCCAGACCTCATGCCTGGAGATATTACGGGTACAGAAGTCCTAGTCCAGGATAGGTCATTTAAATTTGTCAAAGGAAGTATATTTAGCAATATAATTCTGGCAGATGAGATTAATCGCACACCTCCAAAGACGCAAGCCGCTCTATTAGAGGCTATGCAAGAGAAAAATGTAACCTATGGAGGGCAGTCTTACCCATTGCCAGATCCCTTTTTTGTTCTAGCCACTCAAAATCCTATTGAACAAGAAGGAACATACCCATTGCCAGAAGCGCAACTGGATCGATTTATGTTCAATCTCATTTTAGATTACCCCAATTTTGTAGAAGAATTAGACATTCTTAAACAAACCACCGGAGGAAAGATGGCCAAGCCAAACAAAGTATTGGGCGTTGATAAAATCATTGAATACCAAAATTTGGTGAAGCGGGTTCCAGTAACAGACCATGTATACGAATACATTGTTTCCTTGGTGCATAAAACCAGACCAAATAGAGATGGAACTCACGACTATATAAATAAATACGTAACCTATGGAGCGGGACCAAGAGCAGGCCAAAATCTAGTGATGGCAGCCAAATGTTTGGCTCTCACAAAAGGTAAATTTTCTCCCGATATAATAGATGTAAAAGAAGTGGCCAAGAATGTATTGCGGCATCGATTAGTAAGGAACTATAAAGCAGAGGCAGAAGAAATTACTTCCGATCAGATTATTGAGCAAATACTCTAATTTTTTACATAAAGACTAGGTCTTTTTGTTGAACTATTTAAACCCGAACAACTAAATTTTTCGTAGAAGTTTCCAGAATTGATTATTTTCAATCTTTATCCAAGTTCAATTCAATAATTCGATGTATATTCGACGCGTAAAAACATGAATATAGGCATATTAAAAGAATCTGGGGAAGGAGAGAATAGAGTTGCAGTAAGCCCTACGGTCTGTTCTCAATGGGCAAAACTGGGGTGGCACCTTTTTGTTGAAACAGGAGCCGGTGAAGCCACCTCATGGAAAGACTCAAACTACGAGGATTCTGGTGCAAAAATTTTGAGCAGAAAAGAAGTATTTGAATCCTGCGATATCCTTTGTGGAGTGAATCCCCTCGACGTGGACTCAGCAAAACAATTAAAAGAAAATCAACTTGTTGTTAGCTTAATGTTCCACCAGACAAATAATGATCTTGTTACAGCAGTAAAAGCCAAAAAAGCACAATACTTGAGTCTCGATGCGATTCCAAGAATAAGTAGGGCTCAAAGCATGGATGTCTTAAGCTCTCAAGCTAATCTTGGAGGATATAAAGCCGTCATCTTAGGAGCCAATCACATGGAAAAAATATTTCCCATGATGATGACTGCCGCGGGAACAATTACCCCTGCAAAAGTTTTGATATTTGGAGTTGGAGTGGCAGGCTTACAAGCCATTGCAACAGCAAAAAGGTTAGGTGCTGTGGTTGAAGCAACCGATGTTAGGCCTGAAACCAAAGAACAAGTAGAAAGCCTTGGAGGTAAGTTTATCGAAGTAAAAGGAGCCGAAGTA
>JAURQA010000162.1 GCA_030836345.1 Bacteroidota bacterium | reverse complement strand
CTAGCTAAAGGTATGGTGCAGAAGGTACAGAAATAATCACATCCGTCTTGGAGTTTCATGAACATACGAGTACGATCTCCCATGCTAAACCCCGGCACAAAAGTATTTACCTCTTTAATGGGTGCATTGCAAATAATGGCTTTCTCACGTTTCACCAAATCTTGCAAATGCTTGGGGAGATTAAATTTCTCCGCGGCTCCTAAAACCATATCAACTCCCGGAATTTCAGAAATTTCCTGTGGTTTTAATTGAGCGTAGCATCCAACAATTACAACAAACGCCTTTTCGTTTTTCTTGAGCGCCTCCTTAACTACTTTCTTACACTTGCGGTCTGCATGATCCGTCACACTGCATGTGTTAATAACATACACATCTGCACCTTCAGTAAAATTCACTTTTTTAAATCCAGCCTCCATCATTTGTCTCCCAATGGTGCTGGTTTCAGAAAAATTTAATTTACAACCTAATGTATAAAAAGCAATGGTGTTGCTCATGAAGGCACAAATTTACAATGAATCTATCGAAATCAAAGAGCTATTCCAATAGAGAGGGCAAGCCCAAATAAATATTTTAACAGCTCCAAGATATTTATCGTTAAAATAGAAGATATCATCGCTTCTTGCAACATTCCTAAAATTCATTCACTTACCTTTGCCGTACGCATCATGGAGGTGTGTTCAAATAAAAAAAAATGTCAGCTATCTTATTCATCGGTGTTCTAATCTTAATCTTCTCGTTCATTCAAATCAATGTTCCAAACTGGGAGGGGGCTAATAAAACTATACGAATTGTGGGAATTGGAGCCATTATCTTAGGCTTAATTATTGGTTGCTTCATTCAAATAAATGCGGGTTTTGTAGGAGTTCAAACGCTTTTTGGAAAAGTAAAAGGGCAAACATTGGAAAGTGGACTACACATTATTAATCCTTTGGTTGAAGTGCAACAAATGGATACTCGAACTCAGAATTATACCATGAGTGGTATTCATAATGAGGGAGAAAAAAGTGGAGATGATGCCATTCGCATTTTATCTAAAGATGGATTGGAAGTAACCATCGACTTAACCGTACTATACAGAATATTGCCCACTGAAAGTCCAAACGTTTATAAGAATACAGGTATGGATTACACTATGAAAGTAGTAAGGCCTTTAGCGCGAACAAAAATCAGAGATCACGCTGTTGCTTACGATGCTGTTTCCTTGTATTCAAGTAAAAGAGAAGAATTTCAACAAAGAATTGTTTCTTCCATAGAAAAAGAATTTAAGAACCGTGGCCTTATTTTGGAGCAAGTTCTTATCCGTAATATTGCCCTTCCTGCTTCTGTAAAAGCAAGTATTGAGTCAAAAATAAATGCAGAGCAAGAATCGCAAAAAATGGAATTTGTTTTAACGAAAGAAAAACAAGAAGCAGACAGAAAGCGAGTAGAAGCGCAAGGAATCTCCGATTATCAGCGAATCATATCGGCTTCATTGACCAAACAACAATTGCAATACGAAGCTATAAAAGCTCAATTAGAGTTGGCCAAGTCTGCAAATGCTAAGGTTATTGTAATGGGTAAAGGAAATTCTCCCATCATTTTGGGGAGTAAGTAGGTCTGACTCAACTGAATATAATTTAAATCCCTTTCCTAAATCCAGTGTTCTTGATTGATTATGGATTTTATATATTTTTTATTTTCTCCTTTTCAGCCGTGCTTAATTCACTGCTGTTAATTAAAAACTTTCTCATGGTTGACCATAGCGGATGATTTCTTCTAATCTTTTTCAAAATCACTTTTTTATCCGCAGCTAAATGTTTTGTAAGTCCAACCAATGATGGGACATTTGCTTCAAAGCTGAACCTTAAAAAACGAATTTCTACATTAGCTTTATCCTTCAAAACGGCCAAATTCAGACCATTTGCTGCTTTCTTTGCTTTTCTCATTTTGGTAGCTAAATTCCAGCTATGCTTGGCCTGCAATGCCACTCCTGTATGATGGTAAGCTATTTTGATACCCGAGGATTCATTCTTTGTAATATCAACCAAGCGGTCTGCATAGGAGACATCATCAATCGCCTTTATATACATATTCCTTACTTCAGTCAGTTGAGACTGAATGGAAAATAAAATTGAAATAAAAAGCAATACCATATTTATGAAACCCCTAGAAAGACCTTACGTTTAATCTAATTGTATAAATTTAATTTTTTGAACCGGTTTATTTTGAGCTATTACATAGGCAATGTTAAGCCCCGGACTCGTGTATTCATCTATTAAAAAAGGAAGTGTAATAGCTTTAAGCTCACGCATAAATTGCCCGTTCAAGGAATAAATTCTTAACGTAACTTCACCCTTACAATCGCCCTTACTCATCAATTCAGTACCCAAACTCGTTTGATACACGTAAAAGTCGCTCACTTTGGTAGAAATGCTTTTCAAACCATTTGTTGCTTTCACAAATTTTATTCGCTGACTCTCAAAAAAACAACTATCATTGGTCTGTATCCGCACAAAGTATTCACCAGAGTCTTTAACCACAAATAAAGAGCCGTTCACACCATTTAAAAGAGTATTATTCTTATACCAGGTATATATTGCAATACCGGGATTACCAACCACTGAAACTAGCAAAGAATCTGGGCCAATTCTATTTAGGTCTACCTTAAGACTATCGAATGAATAAACTTCTAGTGTGTCATTGGAAATACAAAAAGTCGCCTTATTTTGAACGGTAAATATATTGGATCCTAAATCGCTGAGACTAACTTCCAAAACGCTTTTATTTACCAATGCACCATCATTCGTCCAGTTAAGAAAGTATTTAGAGGAATCAAATATAAGCGCATTAACAGATAAGATAATTTCATTTCTTTTATCCTCATTAGGGCAGAAAAACATCTCTTTAACTCCTAATTCAACCGTAGGTTTTTCGTTAATGATTGCCGTTTGTTCAAATGAATTTGAACAACCTCCAATTGCCGAATAAAAGCAGCTAAATGTAAGAACACCAGCACTGGTATAAATCGGATTTGAAATGGTAGAGTCACTTAAAAAAGATCCTGGACTCCAATTAAACTGGTAATCTTTATTTTCAACACCTAGTTTTAAACTGTCGCCCAAGCATCCATTAAGCGTGTCAGGAAAAGTCGAAACCTTGGGCTGGGTAATGGTAAGTACAAACACAGAATCGCGGTTTAGACATCCCGTATTTTCATCTTTGGTATTTAAAGTAACCCACTGATTGGAAGCTCCAATGTAGTTCGGATTTGCTGCAGTGTCATTACTAACTAAAGCTGAGGGAGACCACTGGTAGGCAATGGTGGAATCATTTCCTATTCCTAAACTAAGGACAGAACCTTTACAAACACTTGCCGTATCAGCCGCGTATGCCTCAGCACTGGGTAATGAATTAATTTGAAACAGTTCAAAACGACTGGTTCCAACCGGCTTTGTTGTACGAATTCGAAGTTTATACATTCCTGCTTTTAAACCGGCTGGTATAAAACTAGGGATACCCATAAAGGGCCTTAATGTATCTAAAACTTCACCAATCACAGTGGTATTACCGGGAGCAAAACTCATATTTAGACCACTCAGCTCTGCAATAAATTTATTACCTTGGTCATAGGTTCCAATGGTTTTCAAACCAGCGTTTAAATAAACAGTTACGGAGTCTCCTGGGCAACTTCTGTCCTCGTACAAGGGGCCCTCAATGTGCAAATCAACAATATATACTTTTCCGCAACTATAACAGAGGTAAGCCCATTCATCCGTCAGCGTATTAATCATAAAATCACTTGGTTTGGGCTCATAGAATACTTTTTTGGGAGTTCCTGCAAGGTATTTATTCCACACATAGACTCCCTTGTTTCCTTGACTGCTTAAGTAATAATTGCCTTGCAGGTCTTTATCAATGGCGATAATTGAATCTAAGCTCGTTTGAGCTAAAGTGCCAATAGAGCCATTATTGAGGTTTACTGTTTTTATGTTTGAAGAATCCACAAACTCTGTATACAAAAGTCGATTGTTACTTTTATCCAAATAGAGTCCCGCTGGACTTCTCAAGCTATCGGCAAAAATTGAAGTTGAAGGAATATAAAAAGGAGGAGGACCAAAAATTGTTTTATAAATTACGTTTCGTTTAATATCTGTGGTGTACAATACTTCATTTTGTTTATCAAAAACAAGATCTTGTAACTGCTGTGCTCCAGAAACATTTTCTGAGCCCAATTGAAAACCAGTTGTATCAAATAAATGTACCTGATTGGAATCTAAAATTAAGAATCCCGCACCAATAGGGAGATTTGCGTACAGAATATTTGTTGGAGAGTTTAGACCTTTCGTAATAAAGGATCTACCCTTCCCCCACCGATCCATTTCATTTACATCCTTGGTTACTTGATTTACCACATAGTACATTTTAGAATCTGGACTATAAGTAACAGCACTAGGGCCTCCATAAATGAGCTGCCCAAATGAAACATTACTCACAAAGGATCCAAATAAAAGAAAAAAGATATTTACAGCTCTCATTTGGACAAATATACAATGGAAAGTATTCATCCCTTGGTTAAAATAATTGGATTTCAATACAACTAAAGCGCCTTCTTTTGTTTCAATTAAGATTTTAAAACTATTGCATAACTTTGCCCTATGCTTGATAAGAATGGTATTGCCAAACGAATAGCCCAAGAGTTGCAAAATGGATATTATGTAAATCTTGGCATTGGAATTCCAACCTTAGTAGCCAATTATATTCCTGAAGGGATAGACGTCGTGCTCCAATCTGAGAACGGACTTCTTGGTATGGGGCCTTTCCCAATGGAGGGAGACGAAGATGCTGATCTAATTAATGCGGGGAAACAAACCATTACAACAGTTCCTGGCAGCGCTTTTTTTGACTCTTCAACGAGTTTTGCTATGATTCGGAGCGGACGAGTAGACCTAACCGTCTTGGGCGCAATGGAAGTTGCTCAGAATGGAGATATTGCCAATTGGAAAATACCAGGAAAAATGGTTAAGGGTATGGGTGGAGCCATGGATCTAGTCGCTTCAGCAAAAAACATCATTGTTGCCATGCAGCACACGAGTCGATCGGGAGCAAGTAAGCTCTTAAAAACGTGCACCTTGCCTATTACTGGATTAGGTTGTGTTAAAAAAGTAGTAAGTAATTTAGGTGTATTTGAAATTAAAGATAATCATTTTTATCTAACCGAAAGAGCCGAAGATGTGAGCATCGAAGAAATTAAGGCCAGCACAGATGGGGCCTTAATGATTGCGAATGATGTAAAAATCATTCCTCTGTAGTTTCTATCGAATTTTTATTGATTTCCCTCGTAAACCCTTGCTTTTGTATGGTTAAATGTAAGTAAATATTACGTTCGCAGTGTATCTTTGAAAGATGGAAAGTATACCTTTAATCATATTTGCATTACTTGTAGTTGTTATTCTGTTAAAAAGCATCAAAGTAGTGCCCCAGCAAAATGCTTTTGTTATAGAAAGACTTGGAAAATACTTGAGTACTTTAGAGCCTGGCATTAGCTTTATCATTCCCTTCATCGATAAGGTTGCCTATAAACACTCTCTGAAGGAGATGGCAATGGATATTCCAGAACAAATCTGTATTACCAAAGATAATGTGCAAGTGGGAGTTGACGGAGTCGTTTTCCTTCAAGTGATTGATCCAAAAATGTCGAGTTATGGAATTGCTAATTATAGATTTGCTGTTTTGCAACTAGCCCAAACTACCATGAGGAGCGAGATTGGTAAAATAGATTTAGATAAAACATTTGAGGAAAGGACTTTAGTAAACCAACAAGTAGTTGCTGCCATCGATGAAGCAAGTATTGGTTGGGGAGTTAAAACACTTCGATACGAAATAAAAAATATTAATCCTCCAAAAACCGTTCTTCACGCCATGGAAAAACAGATGATGGCTGAACGTGAAAAGCGTGCCGTTATTTTGGAATCTGAAGGCGAAAAACAAAGTGCTATTAATGTAGCCGAGGGGAACCGCCAAAAAGTGGTACTTGAGTCTGAAGCGACACAACAGCAATCTGTCAATTTGGCAATGGGAGAAGCAGAAGCTATCAAAGCAGTTGCGATTGCAACTGCCGAAGGGATTACCACAGTAGCCAAAGCAATTAAAGCAGATGGTGGGTCAGAAGCCGTTCAATTAAGAGTAGCTGAACAATTAGTGGAACAGTATGGAAAACTAGCTAAAACCACAAATACCATGATTTTACCCGCTAATTTTGGAGATATGGGAAGTATGATTGCTTCAGCAATGACTGTTATTAAAGGAACAAAAGGGGGAGATAAATAATGGGGAATCAGCCAGAAATTTGGTGGTTTTCCGCTGGACTTTTACTCATTATTACAGACCTACTTGTTGGTTCATTTTTTCTTCTTTTTTTAGGTGTTGGAGCACTCATTACTGGAACTTCAATTCTATTCAATGTACATTCTATTTCGATGCATTGGGTTATTTTCGCAGTAAGTTCTTCTATTCTTGCTTTGGTTTTCAGAAAACCGTTAATGCTTAGGTATGGACCAGGAAGTATGCAAAAATATAATGAGCATCAAGGCGAATGGATAGAGATTGTAGAAGAAGAAAACAAATCTCACTCTGCAAAAGCAAAGTATAAAGGCTCTAACTGGAGTGTAAAAAGCATCTCAGGGAAGGACTTAAAAAATGGAGATAAACTTCAAATACTTCATATGGAAGGAATTTCTATCATTGTAGAATAGAAAAATAATTTTAAAGCCCTTTCTTACCGAAAAAGGTCTTTTTTTGCCTTAAATTCAAGTATTTTCAACATTCCTCTACCTAGCACAAATACTTCTCACTTATAGAGAAGAGGTTAGTTTAAATAAAAAACTTATGTCCTAGCCGTATAATTCCCTATTTTTGCCACGCAATGAGAAAAAAGGAGGACACAGAATATGATTCGAGTATTTTACAAACGTCAGAATGCTGTTCTCAAGATAAAGTCAATTTCTGACTTAGATTCTCTCGAAAACCTTATCTGGATTGACCTACAAAATGCCTCTAATGAAGAGGTTGCAGATGTAGAAAATAATTTTGACTTAAAATTTCAGAGTAGACAAGAGCAACTCGAAATAGAGAGTTCATCCCGGTATTTTGAAACGGATGATGAAATTATTGCGAATAGTAATTTTCTTCAATTTGGAGATGAAGGCAACGCACTCCTATCCCATGCCGTTTCATTTGTATTGCAAGATGAGATGCTCTTTACCTACCGAGAAGCAAACCTCAGCAGCTTTGCCGATTGTGTTCGAATTATTAAGGCCAGTGGCAAGAGTTTTCATACCGGAAAACAAATCATGGCAACGCTTTTAGAAACAGGGGTAGATAATGATGCAGACCTTCTGGAGAGCCTTGCTCGCCAAGTATCATTACTGGGCAGAGAAATTGCTTTAGATAGTAAGCCGGATGAAGGGTTAATTTTTCAAATTAACCGTCTTCAGGAAATGACCATGACTCTCAGACAAAACTCCGTAGATAAACAAAGAGTTTTAAGCGCAATTCTTAAAAGCCGTGAGTTTGAGGGCGAAGATTATGAACGCTTGAGAATTGTCATTAAGGATATCAGTTCATTAATTGACCATACCAACTTTAATTTTGAACGATTAGAATATTTCCAAAATACATTTATGAGTTTGGTAAATATTGAGCAAAATCAAATCATTAAAATCTTTACCTTGGCCAGTGTAATATTTATGCCACCTACACTCATCGCAAGCATATATGGTATGAATTTACGAAATTACCCTAATATCCAGTGGGAGTATGGGTTTATATTTGCCATTGGTTTAATGGTTTTGAGTTCTACACTAACCATCCTTTTCTTTAAACGAAGAAATTGGCTATAAATTGTGAGTAAAATATAGATTTATTTTTTCAAAAATTTTAATTTTTTTTACCAATTTACATAGTTTTGTTCTGTGATTATATCTATTTTTGGTGCAGGTAGATCTTCGTTTTATGCCATTGACTATTTAGTGAAATTATCGAATAAAGAGTCCTGGACAGTAAATATTTATGACCGAACTCCGAAGGAAGTACCCAATAGCATCTTAAATATTAGCGAGGTTAATAAAATGGATCTAAATGATTCTAAAACCGAAACAATTGTAGCAAATAGCAACATTGTTGTATCTTTATTACCCGCGCAATTACACATAATATTAGCTCGTTTATGCTTAAAAGGAAATACACATCTAGCTACGGCATCTTTTATAAGTACGGAGATAAATGATTTACATAAAGAGGCTTCGTCAAAAGGACTCATTTTTCTAAACGAATGTGGGTTGGATCCGGGCATTGACCATATGAGCACATGCCAAGTTATAGACGAATTGCAAGAGTCGGGAGCTACTATTTTAGGAATTGAAAGCTATTGCGGCGGACTTATTGCCGAAGAAAATTGCCAAACAAATCCATGGAAGTATAAATTTGCTTGGTCACCACGGAATGTGATTTTGGCAGGGCAAGGGATTACAAGTATACTCATACGCAATGGAAAAGCAAGACTGGTGCAGTGGCATCAATTATTTAAAACTGTAAACCATTTAGACTTGGGAGAGTTAGGCAGATTTGATGCTTATCCAAACAGGAACAGCGTTATTTATCGAGAACTTTATCATGTACCCCATGTACAAACCTTAATTCGAGGCACATTGCGAAGAAATGGATACTGTGAAGCATGGCAGCAACTCATTGAATGGGGTTTCACTGATAACTTAACAATGCTCACCTCTATCAAGAGTGTTGCTCAATTTGCACGAATGATGTCTGGTTTTGATTTTTCATTGAATCATTGGAAAAAAAAGCTCTCCAAAGCATGCATTGAGAAGATTGAATTTTTAGCGTTTGACCGGCAAGAAGCGTTCACAATAAATCAAGGAACACCCGCTGATTTTCTCTTTGAGATTCTAATCTCCAAATGGGCCTTAGAGGATGAGGATAAAGATGAAGTCATCCTTTACCACGGAATTTCATATAAAGCCAATTCTGAAATACATAAAAAAACAAGCATCCTTCAAGTCCACGGAAAAAATAAATTTGATACAGCTATGGCTAAACTCGTTGGCCTTCCGCTAGCAATGGGAGTTGAACTCATAGCCAAAAATAAAATCAAACGAAAAGGAGTACAAATACCAAATAGTAAAGAATGGTATGAACCTATATTACTGAATTTACAATCTCAAGGGGTAGAGATTGTGCATAGTGATGACCAGTAATTTATTATATTTGAAAAATGCATCGTTCATTTTTAAAATTTATTCCTGCTCTATTATTGCTCCAAAGTGTTTGCATCAAAGCTCAAAACATAGATGCTACTCCCTTAGACACACTCATTGTTTTTAAACAAGAGCTCACTGCACATACCAAAGATTTAGAAACCTGTACATTCTCCTCAGATGGGAAATGGCTTGCAACCGGTGGCTGGGATAAGAACCTAAAATTGATAAGCATGGATACTGCTGACTTTGGTACTGTAAAAAAAACCTTTAAAGGAAACCAATCAGCCATAAATAAAATAGTTTTCTCGCCCAACAATCAATACGTCTCCACTGCAGGAAAAGATTTTGTCACGCGTGTTTGGGATATAGAAACAGAAGAAATGTTATTCGAATCCTATGAAAATAGAAAAGAAATTACAGATATTGATTTCACATCTGACTCAAAATTCATCCTGACTTCAAGTAAAGACGGTACCATTAGAATATACGATCTTGAGTTTCAAGAAAATAATATTCCAGCTAAATTTATTGATTACAAAGCTCCCATTCTTGACATGGAGCCTACTAAATCTGGAAAGACATTTGTGGTGGCAAGTACAAAAAGTGTCATAGATGTTATTGATGTTAGAGGGCGTGTTTCTATGAGTCTATCGGGGCATAAAGCTCAAGTAAATACCGTAATCTTTTCACCAACAAAACGTCTGTTGGCTAGTGGAAGTGATGATAATGATGTAATTATTTGGAAAATGGCTACTAAAGAAGCATTGTCTACCCTCTCCGGACACAAATGGCATATTAGTTCCGTTTCGTGGTCCTATGATGAGCGGTATCTGATTAGTACGAGTATTGGAGGTGAGACAATCCTATGGGATGCTAAAAGTGGTGCAGAAATAACACGTTTCCAAAATAAAATTACAGATGCTAGATCTGCAGATATTTCACCAAATCTAAAATATATCGCAGTGGCCGGCAAAATTTCTAGCTTTACAAAAGGCGCTGAATTATATAAAACACGCCTTGAGAAGATTGCTAAAAAGAGAAAACCTGTTCCTACTAAAAGAAACTCAAAACGCAGATAAACTTATATAAATGTCATCCATTAACAGTAACAAAGCACCAGAACCAGTAGGCTTGTATCCACATGCCCGTAAAGTAGGAAATTTATTATTCCTGAGCGGAGTAGGTCCAAGAGAAAAAGGAACAAAAAAAATCCCTGGAGTAGATTTAGATAAAGAAGGAAACATTAGCTCCTATGACATCGCAACCCAATGCCATAGTGTCTTTAATAATGTCAAACTTATTTTAGAAGCCTCGGGAAGTAGTTGGGATAAGATTGTGGATGTCACTGTTTTTTTAACTAATATGAAAGACGATTTTAAAATATATAATGGCCTTTGGGCTGAATATTTTAAAGACAATCCTCCATGCAGAACAACCATGGAAATTAATTGTTTACCTACTCCTATTGCAATTGAACTTAAAGTAGTAGCTACACTCGACTAAGCACAAATTTCTTCATTTTACATAGTAAATATTTTTTTTGTTTACCCAAGAGTATCTTGTTTTCAAGCTCTTTAAAACATTTTAAATAGCTTGAGAGCTTTATAAACAAAAAAACCATCCGCATAACGGATGGTTTTTTTTGTTTAGATGATTCTTTACTTTCTATCTTATCAGATGGAATGTTCCTTCAAACTTGTATACCTTGCCATCTAAAGAAGACACTTCTATGTAGTATGCATATACTCCTTGATCTGCTTTATCTCCATTGTAATTCCCATCCCATGGTTCCTCAATGCTTTCGGTCTCATACATCTTCTCTCCCCATCGGTTAAAGATGAGCATGCTAAAGTCCTTGAAATTAGATGCT
>JAURQA010000161.1 GCA_030836345.1 Bacteroidota bacterium | reverse complement strand
GTCCGGGCGAGTATTTAGAGAGATCGAATGCTGTTGATTTTCCTATTTGGCCATTTGCCATTTTTTGACCAGTTCGCGCATAAATATCTGCATCATAAGTCTTTCCATCTGCTCCCATATAGTAAAGAGTAGATTGTGTTGGATTCGGAAAAACTAAAAAAGATTCTGAGACAGGTTGTCTCATGCTCTCGGCCTCCAAAACAGCTTGGTAAGCATTCACTTTCCCCCAGCCCCATGTATAACTACCTGTATCGGGTATAGTATTCGTTCGATTATCGGTTCTTGCTGTATTTATTAAAATTTCTTTGATTTCCTTGGCACTTAGCCTAGGATTTGCTTGAAGCATTAATGCAACAACTCCTGCAGTAGCAGGGCTGCTCATGGAGGTGCCAGAAAAACGGGAAAATGGATAATCTTTTCCCTTAAAAGAGGCATTTTCAAGCAATGTAAACCCGCGGCTTGTAAACGAAGAAACAGAAGAAGCCACATTTACTCCAGGAGCCGAAATATCCGGTTTTAAGCGGCCATCTAAAGTGGGACCGATACTGCTAAATGAAGCAATTTGACCACCCACTATATTGCCGTTTGGAGCCTTAAATTCAGAGCTATGAGCAGCTACCGAAATAGCAGATTTAGTGCAGGCAGGTTCACCAATACCGTATAAGTTATCTCCTCCCACCCATCCTGGTTTCCAAGCTGTAAAGGGCAATCCCCAATTCCCTACATCATTATTCAGCTCAACCAGATTCCAAAAATGCACAGTACCACTATTGGCAAAAGATTTTAGCACCACATGCAATTGTGTATTTGTGTTTTTTACTCGAAGACGCATGTGAGGCCTTTGGTTTAGAGAGAATGACTCAACCGTTTTTATATTATAAAATACGGTATCCGTACCTATCAAAATAAATGATTCTGTATAATTTTCGGTGCCCAAAGTAGAAAAAGATGGACTTTCTACAACTAAAGTTTTGGTGTTATCATAAACCTCAAACGAACTGCTAAAGGTGCTCCCAGGATCTCCCCACATCGTAATACTTTGTCCCCACATTTCAGCATGCGAACGATAAGAGTAAAACCCTACATGGCTTCGCATGGTATCCATATTAAAAACATTTTTAATATGGAACATCTCATCCCCATTATTTCCGCCAGAAGTAATAAATACGACCCCTTGCTCCGAGTATTGATCTATGGCCTGACTTAGTAAAGATGTGCCATCCAGTGTTCCCAGATGGTAGAGCCCCCAACTCATGTTTATAATCAAAGGCTTATCATAAAAAGTGGCTTGTTTTTTCATCCATGCAAAAGCATCTAAAACCGCTGCTTCATCCACTAAGAATGTGACGAATAAGAAATTGGCTTCAAATGCTACGCCTCTGTGTTCAGTACCACCACCACTTCCTCCAGCAATTCCAGCCACATGACTTCCATGGGTGGCATATTGATAAATATTAAATGTATCTTTTTCTGCAGTAAATAGTTCAGCTTCGCCGGAGTATTCAGTCCCGTAAGAATATCCATCTGGATGAGGCCCCGAAGTTTTAAATTGATCCCAGGCAGCCAGTATTCTTGTATGCTCAAGGGATGTATCATAAAACATAGGGTGGGTATAGTCAAAACCCCAGTCAGTAATTCCAATAATTACATCTTTTCCTGAATATCCCTGCATGAGACCATGTTGTTTATAAACAGAATCCGCTCTCAAATCAGAGGTAACCCTAGCTAAATTAGGACTAATTTTAGATGCCTTTTTTACGTATACAATGCCGGGATGGTTTTTAAGCAATTCAGATTGGTCTGTAGGGCTTCTCAAAGTAATAATATTGCCCACTCTGGAGCCAATTTTAATGCTCTTATTTTGCAAGGATTGGGCATCAAAGCAATCATTAACTAAAGCAATTGCCGTAAATAAACTACTTTCAGGCGTTTGAGAAAAAGAATTGCAAAAAATACCGAAACAAAAAAAGAGAGTAAACAACTTCTGCATGCGGTTTCGAAGATACAACAAATTAGGCCTTGGAAACGATTGATTTGTGGAGTTCGGACGAGCTTAATCTTAACATAAATTAAGGGATGCCACCTTTTGAATAGCGCATGTATTGCATTTGTGTTTAGGCACAGAGGAATTCAATTTAAAGTTGACGCTTCGCTAAATATCTGCAAATTAGTCATTCATCAAATTATAGCCATAAATTTGCCACGTGTCAAATCCAATAATTAGTCTAATTGTAGCTCATGGAGAAAACTTCGAAATAGGAGCAAAAAATGATCTGATGTGGCACTTGCCAGATGATTTTAGATGGTTTGTGAAACATACCAAAGGAAAGCCCATTATTATGGGGCGCAAAACCATGGAGAGTTTGCCAGGCCCTTTAAAAAATAGAACCAATATTGTACTCACTTCAAAAGAGCATCTTCCCAAAGGCTTTGTTCCAGTGAAAAGTATGGATGAGGCTATTGAGAAGGCTGGATTAGTAGAAGAAGTTATGATTATCGGGGGAGGGCAGGTGTATGAAAAAATGCTTCCCGAGGCACACCGACTTTACATTACTAAAGTTGAAGCTAGGTTTGATCAGGCCGATACTTTTTTCCCAGAATATAAGTCGTTTAAAAACACCTACAGAGCGTCCCATCCGGAAGATGACAAACATCAATACAGTTTTGAATTTCAGATTTGGGAAAAATAAAATTATTTTTCTGGCTGCTTCTTTTTTTTCTGGGTTTTAAAAAGGCCCAAGCTCAGACGATTATTAAAAAAATTGAATACAGTAATACTGAGCAAATAAATATTAGAGTTATTGAGAGAGAAATGCCTTTTGTTTTGGGTGATACCTTGCACGATCTTCAACGAACCCTTTACGCATTTGAGAATAGAATTGTTTCCCTTGGACTATTTACACAGGTAGATCTTCGTATGATCAATGATTCTACCTTACGCATTAAGGCATTAGAAAAGATGTATGTATGGGGTTTGCCTAAATTTAGCTTGGCAGACCCAAATTTTTCGCAATGGCTGCAAACTAAAGATATTAAACGAATTGCATTAGGTGCAGACTTATTTGCGAAAAACTTAAGAGGCTTAAAAAACCAAATAACGATTTCGGGACTGATTGGATTTAATTCTTATGCTAATATTTTGTATGAGAAAGTCCCCCAAGGCAGGGAATGGAATCATGGATTTTTTGTTAAAGCAGGTGTGGGTTTTAGGTCTCAACAAAAAATGGGTATTGAAAATGATAAATTAGTTTGGAAAAATGGAACCAAGCCCTATTTGAGATATCGGAAAGTAGGTGCAGGTCTAAATTGGCGCAAAGGACTTTTTAGCACTGCAGGAATACGGATAAATACTGAATGTATAAATATTGCTCCCAATGGATATCTAAATACCCTCTTTACTCAAGCGGATAGTGCTATTAATTATTTCGGGTTTACAGCCCATTACACCTTAGATAAAAGGGTGCAGCAACATTTTCCTATAGCTGGGTTCTTTTTTAATTCCAAGACACATCTAAAAAAAATAATTGGGAATCGCACTTCCTGGACGGTCCCAGAAATTAATATAAAAGCCAACAAATATGTAAGTATGCATGAAAATTGGATTTTAAGAGCAGGCTTGGTTGGCACCTATCAATTTAGCGAAACTCCATTTTATTACTCCACTGGATTGGGCTTGGACAAAGATTATATTAGGGGGTATGAACCTTATACATTCATTGGAAAAGGGTATATGTTGGGCAGAATATCGGTGGCCTATGGCTTAAAAAATAATAAGAAAGTAAAAATTACCGAAAAGAAATGGTCCAAGAACTACGGAACAATGCCCTTTAGCTTATGGTGCAGTATCTTTGCAGAGAACGGTAAAATAGTAGAACCCGTTTTAGTTGGAAATACATTGGCCAATAAAAATCTGTATAGCATTGGATTAAGTTTACATGCATTGGCCTATTACAATTCTTCATTAAGAATGGATGTTGCTCTAAATAGACTAAGCCAGGTGGTAGGAAACGTATCGTTCAGAAACGCATTTTAAAATGAAAATAGCAGTTTTTACAAAAGGGATTGGGCAGGAAAATCATGAAAAGATTTTCTTTGAGCTCATTAAGGAACTTGACAAGGGGTCTCATGACTTATTTTCGACCGCAGAATTGGCTGAATATTACGCTACTAGGGGAGCGGGAAAAGCAAAAGTGAACGTCATAAATCATTTTGATGCAACCCATAAACCCATAGATTTCCTTATTTGTGTAGGTGGGGATGGAACTATTTTAGATGCTCTAACCATTGTTAGGGATAGCAAAATACCCGTTCTTGGAATTAATACAGGTCGCCTGGGATTTTTAGCAAATGGGCAGCTAGAAGATCTTAAACTAGTCATTTCACAATTAGAAAAAGGCAATTATACCTTGGATTCGAGAACCTTATTGGCCGTTGAATCCTCCGATGATCTTTTTGAATACAACTACGGATTGAATGACTTTGTGATCCATAAAAAAGAGACCAGTAGTATGATTGTTCTTCATACCTACCTTAACGGAGAGTTTTTAAACTCCTACTGGGCTGATGGATTAATTGTAAGTACTCCAACCGGAAGTACCGGATACTCTTTAAGTTGTGGAGGCCCAATTATTTTCCCAAATTCAGAAAATTTAATCATTACCCCCATCGCTCCTCACAACTTAAATGTAAGGCCAGTCGTGGTTTCTGATAATTATGTAATAAGCTTTGAAATTGAGGGTAGAGCCAGCAACTATATGGCAGGTTTAGACTCCAGATCTTGCTCCGTAAATAGAGATTCGCAGATCGCAGTTAGAAAGGCAGACCACAGCGTAAATTTAGTTCGATTGCCCGACGATAATTTTATGGATACACTGCGTAGTAAATTACACTGGGGTTTAGATAAACGAAATTAAGAATGAGAGAAACATTATTGATATTAATTTTGGTAGCCTCCCTTCCAGCTTGTTCGCAGACGGTTCCAACCATTGGTTCAGATAATGAATTGGAAGTCGCCACTTGGAATATTGAGTGGTTTGGAAATACGCGGTCAGGGCCTAGTAACGAAACAAAACAGTTTAATAACATTAAAGACGTAATTGAACGCACCCAAATTGATGTTTGGGGAATGCAAGAAGTTTCCAACGAAACGACTTGGAATAATTTGACGAGTAGCTTAAGCAATTATAGCGGTGTACTCT
>JAURQA010000160.1 GCA_030836345.1 Bacteroidota bacterium | reverse complement strand
TAGCTCATACGGAGATTCTACATCCAAACTATAATTACTAATCTGGTGCAGATGACCCCATAAAACCTCCTTGTAATTTTGCTGTTTTTTAATTTCTGGATTAATCGTACCCATCATTTCCACGATGGCATAGGCCGTTGATGTTCGCTTTTCCCGATCGAAAATAGAATTCAGATGGTTTACATATTCTTGGATACTTCTTCCATATTCCGATATGATAAGTGAATCTCGTTGAGTGTTATAATTCTCAAAAATAGTTTTCATTAAAGTACAAAGTTAAGGGAATTTAAAAGAAATTGTAAAAAAGAAAAGCCCCGTTTCCGGGGCTTTATTAAAGTTTTATTATAGTCTTTTATCTAAAACCAGTATGACTCATCATTAATTGGCTTGAAGGTCATGTCAAAACGATTGTTGTTGGCATCCTTGCCCCAAACTTTCATTTCATTTTCTTTCAATTTAACAATGGTCCAATCGTGCTGTAATACCTGAGATTCATCAGTATCTACATAGCTAAGGTCTTTAAAGATTTGTATTTTAAAGTGTCTTTTATCAAAGCTCCAAGCTCCTTGGTTCATCATATTTCGGATGTGACCCGGAAGTTGACTCAAATATGCAGTAATTTCCTGTGAGTCCCACTGGGCATTATTATTTCCAGTATGAGAGGTTTCATATTTACCATCGCCCAAAGGTTTAACCATATCAATAGTATATCGATTGCTACGAGTCATGGTAAAGAGCAATTTAAATTCGGGTGTATTAACTCTATCGAGGTAATTTGTTTTACTTCCTTCGGTTGAGTCATAGGTATAACTTACCAGTTCCCATTCATTGGCAACACGATCTGTTTTTGATCTCAAAGATATTCCTGGACCCTCTTCATATTTACAGGCTCCGAGAATAAGAGTGCTGGCAATGGCTACAATAGCAAAATTCTTTAGTTTCATATCAGTTCTATTTCCTTCATGCAAATAAAACGCAATAATTGCACACATGCAAACTTTCGTCTAATAAAATAAGGGGTTAAACCTTTGCCCTGTTCATTGGTTATTAATGATAATTAACTTTGTTAGAATCAGAATATAAACCATGACAACCAAGAAAATATCCCAAAAAATTCAGAAAGCGTATAAGATTCATTTACTCACCGAAGGAGAGCGTCCTAAATCCATTTTTTTATTTTGTAAGGCCTTAAAAATTACAGAAACAGAGTTTTATGAAAATTTTACCTCATTTGAGCAAATTGAATCGGATTATTTAGCAAATGTATTTGAGCATATGTATGCCGAAACAAAAGGTGATGATCAGTTTGAGCCTTACTCTGTGCGAGAAAAGGTTTTATCTGTTTTATTTACACACTTTCAATCCTTAACCGATGATAGAAGCTATATTTTGGCTATAACGAAAGGCCAAAGCGATATGAAACAAAAATTCTTTACTTGGAAATCGTATCGAAAGGCTGTTCTTGAGGTAATGCAAGATATTTTATCACAAGCTGGCGAGGCAGATAACATTCCAGATCGATTGATTTTAACCCCTCGGTATAAAGATGTATTGTGGTTGAATGTGGGCTTTGTTTTTAATTATTGGATTAACGATACCAGCAAAGGTTTTGAAAACACCGATGCATGCATCGAAAAGTCGGTGAATCTATGTTTGGATCTGCTGCAGAAAAACACCCTGGATCATGCATTTGATTTTGGTAAGTTTCTGTTCCAGTCCATGAGAAAATAAAGCTATGAAAATGCAAGATAAAATAATTACCGCCAAAGTGCAACGTGCCATGAAATTGGCGGGTACTGGGGTGAAAGTAGGAGGGAACTATATTAAATATTATGCCAAGAAAGCCGTAAATACGCCCGATGCGAAAGATGACTTAAATGAAGATAATGCCAACGATATTTACGATAGTTTAAGCACGTTGAAGGGAAGCGCTCTCAAGGTTGCTCAGATGTTAAGCCTGGATAAAAACATTCTGCCTCCGGCATATACCAAAAAATTTACGCAGTCGCAATACAGTGCGCCGCCATTGAGTAGCCCTTTGGTGATCAAGACTTTCACGAAGTACGTGGGGAAAAAACCTACCGATGTATTCGATTCCTTTAACCCTAAAAGTTCTGCAGCAGCCAGTATAGGGCAGGTACACAAAGCTACTTTAGCAGGGAAAGATCTCGCCGTTAAGGTTCAATATCCCGGAGTGGCCGATTCTATAGTGAGTGATTTGCGAATTGTAAAGCCCATTGCTAACCGAATGTTCGGTTTAAATGAGAAGGAAATGGCCCAGTATTTCGACGAAGTGGAAGAGAAATTGCTGGAGGAAACCGATTATAAACTAGAGCTGGACAGAAGCATGCGCTTAGGCGATGCCTGTAAGGATATTGAGGGCATTTATTTCCCTACCTACTATCCTAAATTAAGTGGCGATCGCATTCTTACCATGGACTGGCTTACCGGTGATCATTTAAATGAATTTTTAGAAAAGAACCCCAGTCAAGAAATCAAAAATACCATCGCTCAAAATTTATGGAATTTCTATGATTTTCAGTTGCATACCCTTAGAGCCATTCATGCCGATCCGCATCCAGGGAACTTCTTTATACAAGAAGACGGCCGCATTGGAATCATTGATTTTGGTTGCGTTAAAGAAGTCCCAGAGGAGTTTTACAACCATTACTTTCCTTTGCTAATAGAAGACCTTAGAGCTGAAGAAGATATCGTAGAAAAGCTATTAACCTATTTGAATATTGTGTTTGAATCTGATGCGCAAGAGGTGAAGGAGGAACTAACCGCTGCTTTTTTGAGCATGACCGCCTTGCTGAGTCGACCCTTTAGAAACGAAAGATTTACCTTTACTAAAGACTATATCGATGAAATTTATAAAATACAGGAAGTGAAGAAACCGAGCCATGCCAGAGGAGCAAAGGATGCTTTGTATATTAATAGAACGTACTTTGCATTGTACAGCATGATGGCAGAGTTGGGAGC
>JAURQA010000011.1 GCA_030836345.1 Bacteroidota bacterium | reverse complement strand
TGGAACTCGAGGATCAATAAGCATTTTTTTTGCATCCATTAAGTTCGGTTTATACTGCGTGGTTGCTCCCACCTGATCGTTTTGTGCCCGAAGCACCAAAAACAAACTGATAAACAGATATAGTAAACCTTGCCTTTTCATTTTAAACTACGGTTGCGAAGATACACGAGCATTATTTGCATCTATCCACAAAAATTGCCGTGTTCAATAAAATAAAACGAAAGCAACCCAAATAATATTTGCCAAACGGCCATTCATTGAAAATGACATCTGAATCCAAGGGCTTGAAATGAGCTATTTTTAGAGATTGAATCTGTAAAGTAGATAAAAAAAGCCTTAAAAACATCTACCTCATTTATCTAAAATGCACCCTTTAACTGCTTGAATTAAGAGCTTGTTTAAAAAAGTGAAACAGGAACAATGGACAAACCCCAATAATGTGTTAATTTCGCCTCGTTTTACGTATAGCATGAGCAAGACAAAATTTACCAAAGAACAATATATCCAATGGTTTAAAACCATGATGCAGACGCGCAGATTTGAAGAAAAATCTGCTCAGATGTATGGTCAGCAAAAAATCAAGGGGTTCTGTCATCTTTACATTGGCCAGGAGGCTTTAACAGCAGGGATGATGACCGCTATAACAAAAGAAGACTCTGTAATTACAGCATACAGAGACCATGGACATGCTTTAGCCATGGGATCTACTAGTAATGAAGTAATGGCTGAACTGTTTGGTAAAGCCACAGGTGTTACCAAAGGTAAAGGGGGCAGCATGCACATGTTTGATGTTAAAAATAACTTTTACGGTGGACATGGGATTGTAGGTGCTCAGATTCCTTTAGGTGCTGGACTTGCATTTGCAGAAAAATACAAGGGTACCAAAAACATAAATGTTTGTTTTTTTGGTGACGGAGCTGTGCGACAAGGCGCTTTACATGAAGCATTTAACATGGCTATGCTTTGGAAAATACCCGTTATTTTTATTTGTGAAAACAATGAGTACGCAATGGGAACAAGCGTAAGCAGAACCACGAATGTCTTAGATATTTATAAAATTGGAGCTGCATATGAAATGCCAAGTTTTCAGGTAGACGGAATGAAGTGTGAAACGGTTCATGACGCTATTTCTGAAGCGGCAGAAAGAGCTCGTGCAGGTGAAGGCCCAACTTTCTTGGAAATAAAAACATATCGATACAGAGGGCATTCCATGAGTGACCCAGCCAGTTATAGAACAAAAGATGAGTTAAATAGCTACAAAGACATAGACCCTATTGAAACCACTCGAAAAACAATTTTGGAAAAGAAATACGCTACGGAAGAGGAGCTCGAGGCCATAGAGGATGAAATAATTGAAGAAGTAAATGCAAGTGTGAAGTTTGCCGAAGAAAGCCCATTGCCGGACGCTTCTGAACTATACACAAATGTTTATGTAGAAGATGATTATCCTTTTATTTTTGATTGATATAGATAATTGAATTTTCACCCCTATTTTCGCAAACCAATTTTATAAAATGTCAGAAAACGAAGAAATAATTGTTAATGAGGAAGTTGTAGAAGAATCTACCGACAAAAGTGGAACGACCTTCGCCACCAACATCTCAAATTTCTTTTCAGAAAATAAGTCGGGCCTCATTAAATGGGCTTCAATTCCCCTGGTTATAATAGTTTTAACTGTGGTTTGGAGGGTATGGTGGTTGCCTCAAAGAAATGTGGAAGCAAACATCAAACTTGCCAAATTATATCACTTTTACAAATCAGATTCCATGGATGTAGTTTTAAAAGGCAAAAGAAAAGTAACTTCTGCTCCTGAAATTGCTCGTAGCTATTGGTTAACTTCTAAGGGAAAAGAAGCCGCTCTAATGGCTGCTACTGCCTACCTAAAGCAAGGTAAATACAAAAAAGCGATTGACTTCTTTGATAAATGCAATAGTAATGACAATACATTAAAAGCAAGTATACTCGCTGGTAAAGCTAGTTGTTACAGTGAACTTAAAGACCTAAGTAAAGCGGGGAGTTTATACCTTCAAGCAGCCAAAATTGGTGATAATGAATTTACTGCCATGTATTATAAAAAGGCTGGTATACACTTTGAAATGTCCAAAGAATACGGAAAAGCTGTGAAAGCTTATACGGCTTTAAAAACAGAATATGCCGGAACTGGAATTCAAGAAATTTCAGATATCGACCGCTACATTTACAAAGCGAAAGCTTTAAATGGCGACTTAGAAAAAGATTAGATACGCCTTGTGGCTTCCGCAGACTTCACATTACCACCCATTCCTTTCTCTTTTATCACCGAAAATTTAAAAGTAGGGATTGTTGTTGCCAATTGGAACAACCATATCACTTATAAATTAAGAGATGGAGCAACTGCCTTCTTGAAAGAACAGGGCTTTGAGGATTCACAGATAATTACTCATGAAGTTCCTGGGAGTTTCGAACTGGCTCTAGCGGGGGAGTGGCTTTTTCAAAAAGGTTGCGATGCTGTCATTTGCCTTGGATGCGTAATCCAAGGAGATACTCCACATTTTGAGTACGTATGTTCAGCCACCACAAATGGAATAAATCAGATTGGGCTTGATAATAAAAAACCAGCCATCTTTGGTTTACTTACTACGCTTACCGAGCAACAAGCACTGGACCGATCAGGTGGAAAACTGGGCAACAAAGGAACTGAAGCAGCACATACTGCGCTATGGATGCTAGCCTTAAAAAATCAATAAAATTAATACTATAAATATTATAACTGATGACAGAAATCACACCTGAAAACGAAGAAGAATCAAAAGATATTGATTTGAACGCAACGAAAGAATCAGAGAATCCGAGCCTTGATACAGACTTGATTAGTGATGAAGAAGAAGAGGATGCAGAACCATTGGAAGAAGCTTCGCATGAAGACTATAGTAAACTAACAAAAGAAGAAATCA
>JAURQA010000159.1 GCA_030836345.1 Bacteroidota bacterium | reverse complement strand
TGTACTTGAATAGACTATTTCTATACAATCTATCGATTCAGCTTATCGGCGCTTGACCCAAGTGCTATCAGCCGAATAATGATACCTAGCACCAGCATTATGGAGGCAACAATAAGAATAAAAGCCCAGTCCCAATTCATTGGATCCATGGCTCTTGGAGCTTCGACGATTTCTACCTCCGAAACTTTTGCACGAGTCTTTGAAATCACAGAACAAAATGCGGCTGTAAACAATCCAACTTTTAATCTTATTCCCATTGGTTCAAAAGTACATCTTTTTATTGATATTTTATTGAATTTTAGGAGCTTTCAAAATCTTAAGATAGGATGCTTTAAAGAATTCCTTTTCCTATTGAATAAATTTCAAACTAATGGTTTGTAAGGGTCAAGTAAAGCTTGTAAATCATTGGATTTCAATAACCAGAATATTTAAAAATATCATAACTTTGTGCCAATGTCAGAAAAATATAATTTGCGTGGGGTTAGTAGCCAAAAGGAAGACGTTCATGCGGCTATTGCAACCATAGACAAAGGGCTTTATCCAAGAGCTTTTTGTAAGATTATTCCTGATATAATGGGTGGCCAAAAGGACTGGTGCAATATTGTGCATGCGGATGGCGCTGGTACCAAAAGCAGTTTAGCCTATGCCTATTGGAAGGAAACTGGAGATCTTTCGGTTTGGAAGGGCATATCGCAAGATGCGATTGTGATGAATACAGATGACTTACTTTGTGTGGGACATACGGGCCCTTTCCTATTGAGCAGCACCATTGGTAGAAACAAAAATTTGATTCCAGGAGAGGTTATTGCTGCTTTAATTAACGGTACAGAGGAGTTTTGCCAAAACATGCGAGAGCATGGCATTGAATTATATAGCACTGGCGGAGAAACGGCGGATGTAGGTGATCTTGTTAAGAGCATCATAGTGGATAGCACTTTGGCTGCACGCATGCCAAGAAGGGATGTGGTTGACAATGCAAATATTTCAGGCGGTCAGGTTATTGTTGGCTTTGCGAGTTATGGACAAGCAAGCTATGAAAACACATACAATGGTGGCATGGGAAGCAATGGATCGACCAGCGCCAGGCATGATGTATTTTCTAGTGAATATCGAACTAAATACAGGGAGACATACGACAATGCTCTGCCTGATTCGGTTACGTATTGCGGAACTAAAAAACTAACAGATGCGGTGGAGGGATCGCCCATTGATGCGGGAAAACTCGTTTTATCTCCCACCCGAACGTATGCTCCTTTGATTAAGGCTATTCTAGCTGAGCATAGAGATACGGTTAAAGGAATGGTGCACTGCAGTGGTGGCGCTCAAACAAAAATTCTTCATTTTGCACAAAACCTTCATATCATTAAGGATAACCTCTTGCCCATTCCTCCACTGTTTAACTTAATAAAGGCGGAGAGCGGAACGGATTGGCATGAAATGTTCCAGGTATTTAATATGGGCCATCGCATGGAGATTTACACGGATGAACGCAGTGCGGAGCGCATGATTGCTATTGCGAAGAGCTTTAATATAGATGCTCAGATTGTGGGTAGAACGGAGCCTGCAAAGTCGAATAAGCTCGAAATTATTGGCGAATGGGGTAAAGAAATCTATTGATTTAGCGTCCTATTTAAGTCTTCTTCTCTTTGACCAGCCTCCCAGATTACCTGTTAAGGAACCAAAAAACAAGATCAGCTCTAAAAGACTAAAAGTTGCCATTAAAAAAAGGTAGGTCAGTGTCCAAATCGTTTGCTTTTTAAATGTAGCAATGGAAAAAACTACACTGGCAATGAGTTGAATTAAAAAAAATATCCTAAATATTGAGCAAGTGAGGGCAACTGGCTATCGTTATTTTTAAAGCCGGTATCTAGGGCCAAAAAAAAAACATACGAACACGCTTACTGAGAGCAGTGCACTGCTCCTCCAAAATACTCTTACTTTATTTGCTTGGTTTGCACGCAACATTAATATCCTTTAACTATCCATAACCAACCAGATCGGACAATGATCGCTGTGTACGGCATGTGCATCTACCCCTGAGGCTTGTATTTTAGATTCTAATTCTTCGGTTACGGAGATATAATCAATGCGCCATCCTTTATTATTAGCTCTGGCATTGGCTCTGTAGCTCCACCAGGTGTACAAATCTGGTTCTGGGTTATATTTTCGGAGGCTATCTACCATTCCATTCTCGAACCATTGATCCATCCATTCTCGTTCTTCTGGCAAAAAACCGCTGCTGTTTTTATTGCTTACGGGGTTGTGAATATCTATGGCTTTATGGCAAATGTTGTAGTCGCCGCATATAATGAGGTTTGGAATAGTTTTTCTCAAATCTTCGATGTATTCGAAGAAGTACTCTAAAAATTCATATTTAATATCTTGCCGCACATCGCCGGTAGTTCCGCTTGGGAAATAAGCACTTATCACACTGCATTCTTCAAAGTCGGCACGAATAACTCTACCTTCGAAATCAAAAAGTTCATGCCCACATCCATATTCTATATGCTTTGGTTCTACTTTGCTCCAAATCCCTACTCCTGAGTACCCTTTTTTCTGAGCACTAAACCAATAGTGCTTATAGCCTATGCTTTCTATTTCTTCCATCTCTACTTGCCCTTGGAGTGCTTTTAGCTCTTGAATACAAACTACATGGGCCTGGGAGTCTTTTAAATACCCTACCAAATTTTTCTTTAAGGCTGCTCGTATTCCGTTTACGTTATAGGAAAGAATTTTCATTCGTCAAATTTACGCTTTTCGGTGACAAAACAATCGCTTGTTTAAGGTGTTATTTTGGCCTTTGAGTGACATAATTTGGAAGGTGTTTATACGCAAATAGTATATTATATGAAACACATATAGTGCGTTACTAATATAAAACTCTATAGGGAACTTGCTACTCCTGCTTTATGACAACGGAGAATAAATCAAACATGCGAAAAAAGAAAGCTGATGATCTTGCTAAGGATAGAATTCCTGCATACGGAGGCAACAATAAGTCGGGCGGTAAGGAGCTTACTGCTGAGGAAAGGCTCAAAAAAATTGGAGCGAAATTACGAAGAATCCGATTGGAGCGTGGTTATACGAGTTACGAAAGTTTTGCTTGGGATCATGAATTGCCTAGAATGCAATATTGGCGCATGGAGAATGGTAAGAATTTCACCTTTGTTTCTTTAATCAAAATTCTGGATGCGCTTGAGATGCCTTTGTCGGAGTTTTTTGATGAGGAGTTTTAGCATTGTTTTCTGAATAGCTAATAAATAAAAAAGGCGTAATCCACCTAAGAATAACACCTCTACACAATATTAATTCAACGTTTAGCTTTTAATCTTCACCAATTTCTAACAGAATATTGGCGAGTTCTATTGGCTTAGAAAAGTTTGGTGTATGACTTGATTCTATGGAGTACACTTTCTTCACTTTATCTTTATACATGGCTCTTTGAACTTCGATAGGAATGGCTCTATCTAAGGTACATTCTATATAATACTTGGGAATACTTCCAAAATTATCATCGGTAATTTCTAATGTATACATTAGTGGGGCCGTTGGCTCTGGAACAATGCTTGGTTTGGCTTGGTCGAATGCTTCTTTAGGAATGTCATGAGCAAAGGAGTTTTGAATTTCGTCTTCTTTAACCATGGCATATGTTTTGTCTTTGGAGAGGTAAAAATTGTCTACTGCTGTTGAACCCTTGACGCCTTGCACGGCACTCATAAATGAGCTTCCATTGGGAAGTAAGAATGCGGTTAAGTACACGAGTCTTTTTACTTTATCTGGTCTCAGTTCGGCCACTCGACTCACGGTTATCCCATTGAAACTATGACCTACTAAAATGACGGAATTGTCTTGTTTATCCAAAATATCTGTGAGGGTATTCACATAATCATCCATGGTAATGTCTGCTGGGCTCGTCTTATCCTTTCCGTGCCCCGGAAGATCTGGCGCGATCACTGTATGACCTTTTTCTCTTAAGTTTTCTGCAACGCTGCCCCACTCCCAAGCGCCTAACCAGGCTGCATGGACGAGTACATAGGTTTCTTTTTTTACTTCTGAAACGTCCTTTTCTAATTGATTTTTAACATTTTCTGAATTTGTGCATCCTGCAAAAAGGGCAAGAGCTAGGAGGCTAATACTAAGTTTTAATCTTTTCATGGTTTGGTTTATAGTTTTCACTTTTACAAAGCTATATTCTGAAAAGATGAGAATCCTTTAGCTTTTGTCACAATTCAGAAATAATTCTAAAAAACTCTTATTAAATTTATATTATACAAATACAGGGCATTAACTCTATTTGATTAGGCCTAATAATATATTTTATGAGTTTTAGCGCCGGAAGGCTCTAATAATTGTTAGATCTGGCTGAAAAAGAAGGCCCGCATGTTTCAATGGATTTTACCTAATACAATAAAATTTCTCAATGTTTGTTTTCATGCCAAACGGCTACATTACTTTTAATAACAGATGGTAACCATTTGATATATTTACCTTGATCTACAATAAAGGTATCCTTTGGAACGTCTTGGATTATTCCAACCTCCAGAATTTTGGCTTTTAAATGATCCTCTGTTGTATTTA
>JAURQA010000158.1 GCA_030836345.1 Bacteroidota bacterium | reverse complement strand
ATACCTGGGCGCACATGCCGTACCTTTAGAATACAAACAAAATCCAGAGGCATATATAGATGAAATCGTTACGAAAACCTTACCCCTTGTCGCATCTCAAGGGCTTGCAGATTTTATAGACGTATTTTGCGACAAAGGATTTTTTACTCCTGAACAAACCGAACGAATTATACTCGCCGCTAAAGAATACCATTTACCAGCGAAAATTCATGCCAATGAGTTAGGTTTAACTGGTGGAATACAAGTAGCGACAAAAACAGGAGCCTATAGTGCCGATCATTGTGAATATACCGAACATTCAGAGATAGAAGCTTTCAAAAAATCTGATACCGTTCCTGTTGCGCTCCCCGGGACTTCCTATTTTTTAGGCATCCCATATACTCCACTAAGAAAAATTATAGATGCTGGCTTAGCTCCGGCCATTGCATCTGATTTTAATCCCGGAAGCAGCCCGGTATTTAATATGCAAATGATTTGGAGCTTAGCATGCACTCAACAAAAACTACTTCCTCAAGAAGGATTCTGGGCATGCACACTAAATGCGGCACGAGCACTGCGAATAGAAAAATCCGTAGGAAGTATAGCCATTGGGAAATCAGCCAATTTTATCACAACCCATTTAGATGATGCTTTAAGAACCATCCCTTACTTTTTCGGAACCAATCATATTCATAGTTGTTACATCAACGCTCAAGAAATTTATACCTCTAATTAAACCTTTTCACCATTTATAAGTCCAATAAGCAGAACAACACTTAGAAAGGACATAAACTTAGAAAGGACATAAAATGAAGATAGGATTAATCATCAGCAGCTTAATTTTCTCAAGTAGCATCTTTGCCCAAAACACAGATAAAACTTGCAAACGAATGGATCGAATGGAGCATTTCCTTAAAGACTCCATTCAAATTAACATTCAACAACAATCTAAAGTAAGCTCATTGCATGCTGAATACTGCCCGAAGTTTCAAGCAGCGATAGCCTTAGATAGCCTTGAAGGATCGAACAAAGAGCAGCTCAAAGCTTTACGTAAAGAATTGAGAAACAAATACAAGGAAATTCTTACTGCGGAACAAATAAAGACAGTTAAACAAAAGAAAAAAGCCATTAAAAAATACCGCAAAGAAAACCCTAAAAAGAAAAGAGATGCTCAATCAATGACCAATAAAATGGCTGAAAAATTGAACCTTACAGATGCTCAAAAGCCACTGATTTTGGCCTTAAACAAAAAACTCATGGCCGATAGGAAATCCATTCGGCAGAATGATAATGATTTGGATAAGGAAGCGATGAAGGATCTAAGGGTAAAGTATAGGGCTGATTTAAAAGAGATTCTTACAGCAGATCAAATTGCTTTGATGAAGTCTGAGCGAAAGAATGAAAAATAAATTAATTTAGATAGAAAAAGGGGTCTCATCAACCCCTTTTTATATCTTCTCCTTTTTTGGGAGGTTTAATAATTACAATCAGCGAAACAATGATGAGCAGCAAGCCAGCTATACTATTCCATGTAAATACCTCTTCATTAAGTATCCCCCCAAAAAACAGCTACAAGAGGAATAATAAAAGTATTGGAACTTACGGCCAAAGCCGTTGTTTTTTTTATGATAAGATTAAACAAAAGCATACTCACTGCACTGCTGAAGAAGCCCAAAAGAAAAACATATTTAAAGGCTTTCCAGGCAAGGGATGGCCGGGTTTCAAAAACTTCTTGAATATTGGTTTGGCTCAATATCAGCACATAAATAACTGACACAAAAAACAAGGGAAAAGCCGTTTTAGCTAAAGGAGGCAAGTGGCTTAGTTTATGTTTGATCAAATTAATATTATATCCATACATGAGGGTAGATAAAAGTGCTAAAAAGGTAGGAAATATAGGGATACTGGTTGTTTGAAGCAATGAAGGAGCAAATATGACAATAACTCCAAGCAAACCAAATAGCACACCTAGTGCTCCCTTTTTAGTTATTTTTTCATGGTAAAGAAGCGTGCCAATAAGGATCGTGAAAATTGGTGTAAGTGCTGTAATAATGCCGCTTAAACCACTTGGAATAAACTTTCCAGCCACCGAAAAAAGGTATGAAGGAATGCCTATTCCAATGATACCACTAACCGCTAAATAAAAATAATCCTGTCGAGTTAAGCTAAACGAATTATTTTCTTGGTTATAACTCCGAATGTTCTTAGTAAAAAAAGTATATTTAATAACCCAAGGCAGAAGAATAAACCCACCAATAGACATTCTAAGACCCGCGACTTGCATAGGGGTAAATGCTTTTAATGACTTATAAATAAGGATATAACTGGATCCCCAAATAAAACCTAATAGGACAATAACAAATGTGGTAAAGTGCTTGGGCATATCAGGGAGATTTATTTTTACCTAACAGGTGCAAAAATGAGTTCTAAATGTTACACCACAGATCTATTTTATGCACAAACACATCTCTTACTTTTACGCATATCTTACATGATCCTTTTGTACTTTTGTAAAGTATGCGTAAATGGTTTTTGATTGCAATATCTTTTTTGCTTTGCGCTTTAGCAAATGCCCAACACAATCCGTTGGCACATAGCCAATGCAAAAATTGGGAGACCTTTGAAAAACTTGAACTTGAACGACGTGGCATTGAAAACCAGCCATATAATTACGCCATTGGCTATAACAGAATTTCCTTAAGCGTATTTCCCAGGGCCTCATCCACAATTTTTGGATCTGTAATGAGTATTTTTCAAATCACTAAAAATACAGATACCATTCGATTTGATTTGAATAATAATATGATCGTAGACAGTGTAGTTCGCAATCGCAACAAACTGCCTTTCATCCATCTCGAGAATAAAATTACGATATTAAAACCCAACTGGACGGAGGGGCAAATAGATTCTGTAACCGTATTTTACCATGGAAACCCAGTTAGCAGTGGAGGCTTTGGCTATTTTGTGCGAGACCGGCATGCAACAGACGATATTATTCACACCCTTTCTCAGCCCTATGGAGCTGCGCACTGGTGGCCTTGTAAACAGACCTTGCTAGATAAAATTGACTCCATAGATTTGTTTATCACCACTCATAAGGACATGAAAGTGGCCAGTAATGGGCTACTCGTTGGTGAAAAACAGATAAATGCACTAAATACCCAGTATCATTGGAAGCATAGATACCCCATCGTAACCTATCTCGTTGCTATAGCCGTAACCAATTATAGCGAGTATACGGAGTACGCCAAAATCCCTAGCCGACCAGATGGATTGCCTATCCTCAATTATGTGTTTCCCCAATTTGCCAGCGTATATCCAAACCAGACAGACACAACTGTCCAAATATTAAAAGCTTTTGACCGCGTATTTGGAGATTACCCTTTTGCAAAAGAGAAATACGGGCATGCCCAGTTTATGTGGGGCGGTGGAATGGAACACCAAACCATGAGTTTTATGGGCTCATTTAATTCTGATCTCATTGCCCATGAATTGGCTCACCAGTGGTTTGGCGATGCCACTACTTGTGGCTCATGGGAAGACCTTTGGTTGAATGAAGGTTTCGCCACTTATGCAACGGTACTCAGTCGAGAATTCCTGCAAGATTCCGCTGCATTTAGAGAGATAAAATATTGGTTCCGACTTATGGGAATGACCCCAAACACTGGAACGGTTAAAGCACAGGACACCGTAAATGTAAGTAACCTATTTAAACAATACCTAAGGTATAATAAAGGAGGATTTGTGCTGCATATGATACGCAGGAAGATAGGAGACTCCTTGTTCTTTAAAAATGTTAAACGTTACCTGAACCATCCCAAACACGCCTATGGATTTGCCAGAACCAATGATTTTAAAGAAGTCATATCCGAAGGATATAAAGGAAGTTTAGATACCCTTTTTACGGAGTTTTATTACGGAGACGGATACCCTATACTTCACATTAATTGGACCCAAAGAGCTTCGCAATTTACCGTAGAAATAGATCAATCTCCCGTAACTCCAATATCCAACGCTTTCTTTCATATTCCTGTACCGCTGACCTTAATTACAAAAAATGGGAAACGCATATATAAAACGGTCTACCCACAAAAAGCGAAAGAAACGTATTCCTTTAAACTCCAAGAACAGATTGATAGTGTAGTCTTTGACGAAGATATTAATGTGATGGCCCTAGATACAGTTAAAGGAATAAACTATAATTTGTACGGAGATGAGATTGTACTTTGGCCAAACCCTACATCCAATACTTTGTACGTATCAGGCAACAAAATACCTCTCGAACGAGTCAATATTATAGATGCTTCAGGTAAAATTGTGCTAAATAACATAAAAGCCATTGAAAATGAGGGAGTTTTAAAAATAGATGTTTCCAAATTAAGTACGGGTTTCTATGTGTTGATGCTAAAAAATGAACAAAAAAGTCTGAAATTTGAAATTATAAAATAGAATAAAGATGAAGAGAGTAAAGATGAAGAAAGTAACGTTTCTACTATTGGGATTACTAGTAGCAGTCATTGGTTGTAAAAAATGCCCTCCTCCAATCAAGAATGAGGTAAAAGACCTCGCATCCTTGACCATTACCTATAAACCCATGTTTGATGCCAACCCCCTAACCACAAGGGCCTTTGGAAATATAAATATGCATAATGAGGATATTCTTGTCTCAAATTGGGGCATAATTATGTCTGCTGTTTCTCTCATAAAAGAAGATAATACCAAGTTAAAATTGGGCGATGGATACATGTATGTAAATCTTGCATCCTCGGATCCAAGCTTTACTTTCACCAATATTCCAGAGGGAAACTACAAAGGCATTGCTTACAATATCGGGGTTGATTCTTTAGCAAATCATGCAGACCCCGTTGTTTGGGGTCCAACGCATCCTCTAAATATAAACTTTAATAGCCAACATTGGGGCTGGGCAGGAGGATACATATTCCATACAATTGAAGGGAAATATAAGCCCTCTGGTTCAACGAGTGAATCAGGGTTTTCCTATCACACAGCGAAAGATCCTTTGCTCTCTTCTCATGAATATATTTTAGATTTTACATTGAGCAACAATGCACCTAAAATTGCCACAATTGAGGCAGATGCAAATAAGTTCTTCTCAAATGAACTATCTTTCACCAATCAAAGCACTAATCATTCTGGTTCGTCAGAAGATATGAGACTCATGTCTTTGTGGGTCAATAATATGAAACAAGTCTTCACGCTAAAGTCTGTTAACTAATACCTATTGATAAAAACTCTGAAATATAGTATTCTCTTTTTTATCTTGGCTCTCTCTCTGAGTCAATGCAGAAAAAGTGAGCCTATATACTCGTCAAGTTCTGTATCCTTTAAACCAACACCCATTGTTAGCACAAGCATATTTCCTAGAGCATTAGGGATTCCAGATTTACCTAAAGATAACCCTTTGACAGAGGAGGGCGTGTACCTAGGTAGATTGCTCTTTTACGACAAGTTGCTATCCGCTAACATGACCATTTCCTGTGCCTCATGTCATTTGCAAAAAAATGCATTTGCTGAGCCCAAAAAAACATCTACAGGTATTTTTGGACTTCCAGTAAAACGCAACGCCTCGGCACTTTTTAATATGGCCTACAGTCGAAAGTTTTTCTGGGATGGAAGACAAAGTAGATTAGCAAATTTGGTTTTTGAACCCATACAGGCCCATAATGAAATGGGGTTAAATTTACCTGAATTAGACGACCGATTAAAAAAATCTGAATTATATCAAAATTGGTTCAAAAAGGCATTTAATGCCGATCCAAATATTGGTCAAATGAGCATGGCCATGGAGCAGTTTCTCCTTACTCTAGTTTCGTCGAATTCCCGATTTGATAAAGCTGGGCCTAGTTTAACTGGACTTAGCTCATCAGAAAAGGCGGGGTTTACCTTATTCCAAACACTAACCAACTTGCAAGGCGGTCAAAACCAAGGAGCAGATTGTTTTCACTGTCACGGAGGCATCCTTTTTCAAGCGCAAAACCCTCTTGCAGGAGGTATAACTAATAATGGCTTAGACGCATCATTTACAGACTTAGGAGCTGGCGCCATTACTGGTAATTCAACCGATAATGGCACCTTTAAATCGCCCAGCCTGCGTAATATTTCATTAACCGGTCCATACATGCACGATGGCAGATTCCAAAGTTTGAATGAAGTAATTGACCATTATAGCGATAACATTGACTTTAGTTCTCCAAATATATCGCCCAATTTAGCAAATCATGTAAGCGGCCCAGGAGGGCCCCCAGAACAAATGAGGTTAACGGTCACTCAAAAGCAAGACTTGCTTAATTTTCTGCAAACATTAACTGATTCAACTTTTATTAGTAACCCAAAATACTCAAATCCGTTCTAGAAATATAGATCCGATTAATTGATGCAGAATAAAACCTATATAATACTGTGCTCTCTTTGGCTAGCCTTTATATCGTTGAATGCACATGCCCAATGCAAAATTAAGATAAGTGGTCAGTATTGTGTGTTCAACGCTATTCAATTTACAGGGAATACTTCTGGATCAAACCACAAATGGGACATGAATGGTCAAGGCTCGGTAAATAACCAAGCAGTCGCATTATACTCCTTTAATACCTCTGGTACCAAAAAAATTGTTTACACCTGCACAGTAAATGGACAACCATGCTCAGACTCTGTAACAATTTATGTTAATCCACTCCCAACAGTTCGTCAATATCAAGCATCAGCGTCTACTGACCCCTGTCGCCCAAACAACAATATTTGTATTAGAGATTCTAGCTTTAGCACTTCTGGAAGGCAGATTTCATGGATTCAAGTTCTTTTGGATGATGGCCAATTGCTTAAAAAAACAAACCCGAGCACTCCGCAGGACTTCTGTTTCAATTACAGAGGTCAATCAACCAAAAATTTCTTCGTTTACTCAGAGATTGTAGATGACAGTGGATGTATCAATAAAGACACGTTAACCGTTGCGTTGAAAAAGACGGTTATTCCCAGACCTCAATATACCTTCAACTTGAACAGCATGTGTGATAGTACTTCTTTGACCTTATACGATACATCTACTGCGAAGGTTAGCGATTTCACTTCTATTACATGGAATTGGGGAGATGGGACCATTGACAATTTAAAAGCCAAAGCTCATAAACATACCTACACCAAATCAGGCAACTACCAGGCAATCGTATATACAGCGAATAACTTGGGTTGTAAGGATACTTTTTTTGTTAATGTAAATGTGACCAGGGGCTTAAATGATGTTATAATATTAGCTTCTCGAGATTCTGTGTGTATTGGGGGTGAAATTACCTTTTCCGTTGATTCCATACCTCCAGGAGCTGGAAGAGTATCTTGGATATTAACTACCCCCGATGGCAAGGAGGTGAATATGCCCGGATCATGGGAACAGGATGTGCGTTTTGAGCAACTTGGCCCTCAAATAATTCGTTTGATTTACAATAATCTAAATTGTCAAAAAGTATATAGAGATACCATTT
>JAURQA010000157.1 GCA_030836345.1 Bacteroidota bacterium | reverse complement strand
CTAACAGAGGAATCTGATCAAGGGTGTAAACACGATACGAGCCAAATGGTAACGGTTTGGGCTAAGCCAAATGCTCAGTTTACGAGCACTAAGTTTAGATCTGGCATCAGCGAAGTTGAATATCAGTACACGGATCAATCGACAACTCCAATTAATCAGTGGTTATGGGAGTTTGGCGATGGCCAAATCAGTAATTCTCAGAATCCATTGATTACCTATTCGGATACGGGTACCTTCTTTACTCAATTAATTGTTCGGAATAACAATGGATGTGTAGATACTACGCGTGTTGGTCCGAATTTTATTGCTCCAGATTTCATATTGCACATTCCAAATACATTCTCACCGAATGGGGATGGAAAAAATGATGCGTTTGGTCCAGTAATGTCTAAATACGTGCTCAACTATAATATGCTCATTTTTAATAGGTGGGGTCAAAAGATGTTTGAAAGTCAAGATGAAAGCCTATGGGACGGGAATTATAATAATAAATTAGCTCCTCAAGGGACTTATGTTTTCCGGATATATGCCATAGACCTCTTTGGGGAAATACACACAAAAGAAGGTTCCTTGCATCTGTTGCGCTAATCTGTTTTCACATTGACTTTAATACCACTAGTTAGAAAAGTGATATCTGCTAAATGTAAAAAAGACTAATTTAAGTATTGCCTCAGGTAAAAATAGCCTGCTTGAAATATAAAAACGGATACCCGTCATTCTTTCATCCCAATGGAATGACTTTATAATTGAGCAGTGTATTAGACGATAAATAGGCGTGAAAAGGCCTTCTACTTTTATTGCCAAATTCGCTTTTTATTTTATAGAAGAAGGTTTACTTTTGCACCCTTAAATAATAAGATAAAGTAAAGATAATGTCCAGTAAAGGAAAAATATCCCAAATCATTGGCCCCGTTGTCGATGTAAGCTTTGAAGACGCTCTTCCAAAGATTTACAACTCCCTAACTATCACACGCCCAGATGGAAACATTGTAGTTTTAGAAGTACAACAACACTTAGGTGAAAACATTGTACGTACGGTAGCTATGGATTCTTCAGAAGGACTTCAGCGTGGCATGGAAGTTACAGATACAGGTAGCCCCATTAAAATGCCTGTTGGCGAAGCTATTCGAGGTCGTTTAATGAACGTTGTTGGAGATACCATTGACGGAATGAAAGAATTGAGCAAAGATGGTGGTAGAGCTATTCACCAAACGGCTCCAACTTTTGAAAACTTAAGTACCAGTGCTGAGCCTTTGTATACAGGTATTAAAGTAATTGATCTTTTAGAGCCGTATGCAAAAGGAGGAAAGATTGGTTTATTTGGTGGTGCCGGTGTTGGTAAAACAGTACTTATCCAAGAATTAATTAATAATATTGCTAAAGCATACAGCGGAGTTTCTGTATTTGCTGGGGTAGGTGAAAGAACCCGTGAGGGGAATGATTTATTGCGTGAGATGATTGAATCTGGCGTAATTAAATATGGTGAAGAATTCGTTAAGAGCATGGAAGAAGGTGGATGGGACTTGAACAAGGTAGACTATGATGAGTTAACCAAGAGTCAAGCTACCCTCGTTTTTGGACAAATGAATGAACCTCCTGGTGCACGTGCGCGTGTAGCCTTAAGTGGTTTATCTATTGCTGAATATTTCCGTGATGGAGATGGCGAAGGGCAAGGAAAAGATATTCTTTTCTTTATTGATAATATTTTCCGTTTTACTCAAGCAGGTTCAGAGGTTTCTGCTCTATTAGGTCGTATGCCTAGTGCGGTGGGTTACCAACCAACGCTTGCTACTGAAATGGGCGCAATGCAAGAGCGTATTACTTCAACAACTAGAGGTTCAATTACTTCAGTTCAAGCGGTATATGTACCTGCAGATGATTTAACAGATCCAGCTCCAGCCACAACATTTGCTCACTTGGATGCAACAACAGTACTTAACAGAAAAATTGCTGAACTTGGTATTTATCCAGCGGTTGATCCTTTGGATTCCACCAGTCGTATACTTTCTCCTGATGTATTGGGTAACGAACATTATAACTGTGCACAAGCAGTAAAGGAGTTATTGCAGCGATACAAAGAGCTACAGGATATTATTGCTATTTTGGGTATGGATGAATTGAGTGAAGAAGATAAATTGGTTGTACACCGTGCAAGACGAGTACAACGTTTCTTATCTCAACCTTTTCACGTAGCTGAGCAATTTACAGGCTTACCAGGAACTTTGGTTGATATTAAGGATACCATTAAAGGTTTTAAGATGATTATGGACGGCGAAGTAGATGAATACCCAGAGGGTGCTTTCAACTTGGTTGGAACCATTGAAGAAGCCGTTGAAAAAGGAAAGAAAATGCTTGCTGAAGCAGAATAAAAACATGCAAGTAGAAATTTTAACACCAGACGAAACATTATTTGCCGGTGAAACTGAAATGGTTTCTTTACCTGGTTCAAATGGAAGCTTTCAAATACTTAATAGTCACGCCCCTTTAATTGCAAATTTGGCAAAAGGAGAAGTGCGAATTGGCGAAGGAAAATCTGCAAAATCTTTTGATGTAAAAGGGGGATTGGTAGAAGTATTGAAAAACAAAGTTGTTGTTTTGGTTTAGCTATTTAACAAATAAAAATTAGGGCCGAGCAGTCATGTTCGGCCTTTTTTATGCATCGCTATTTATAGCGATTATACTATGCCAGACTGCAAGTAAATAAACTCACTGCTCAAATACGGCAGTTCCCATCCTAACCATGGTGCTTCCGCAATCTACGGCCTCTTTTGCATCTCCACTCATTCCCAAGCTTAGCTCAGTAAAGGCTTTCCCAAAGGTGGGTTTTAACTGGTCAAAAATATGCTTAGCCTCTTTAAACTCCGCAGTTATTTGCCCCTTATCTGATGTATTCGTTGCCATAGCCATGATTCCAGCAAATTGAATATGCGTATAAAACTCGGGGGAAAATCCATTAACAAAAGAAAGGAGCTGAGCTGTTTCCCAACCAAATTTGGTTTTTTCCTGCGCTACTTTTAATTGAAAAAGTACACGAATCTTTCGATCCTTTTTAGCAGCTTCTTTATTAATTGCATCCAATAATTTTACACTATCCACGGAATGTATGGTATGAATAAAAGGGACGATATACTTTGCTTTATTGCTCTGTAAGTGGCCTATGAGGTGCCATTGGATATCCTTGGGCAGTGCTTCTACCCTTTCGAGCAAGGCCTGCACGCGATTTTCGGCAAACTTGCGCTGACCTGCATCATAAATGGCTTTTATATGATCTACTTCTCTATATTTACTAACCACAAGCAATTGAGCCGGTGAAATCTCTTGCCTCAAATTGTCCAAGTGTATACGTATATTTTCCTTTTCCATTACTTTTGTACCGTGTTTAAAAAGCTGAGCAAAGTTACATTAATTATCATGCTGATGGGTGCGTGTAATTCTGTCCCTATAAGCAATGCCAACATGTCAAAAATTATGTATGATGTAATGATAATGGAAGCGGGCAATCAAGTCAACTATAATTATGGTCTTTTGCCCAAAGCAAAATGGAAAGGAGACTATGCCTCTATTGCCAAAAAACACCATGTAGATGCAAACAAACTAAAGGAAGCTTTTCAATTTTACTCAAAACACCCCGATAAGTTTAGCAAGGTTATGGAAACCACCATTGCACTATTGCAAAACAAACAACTCATGCCAGATTCTACAAATTCAACCCCTTGATACATCCAAATTCATTTGAAAACAGCATTGGGTTTGATATTGTACGTCAAAGCCTAATAGATGGCTGCGATACGCAAACCGGAAAAGAAACGATGCGTAAAAACGAGATTCTATATTCCGCAAAAAAGATCGAAAAAGAGTGGGATCTCATTAGTGAGTGGACCTCTATACAAGAAACGCATGCGTTTGACTTTGCCAATTTTGGCGCCTTTGATTTTATTGATTTCATAGGGAAATTAGATGTTGAGAATAATTACTTACAAGAGGATGAACTCTTTATTTTGTGGCACTCGGTTGCATATTTTCAAAAAGCACAAAGCTTTTTTCTTAACCATGAGCAATACCCTAATATTGGTCAACTGTTTAAGGCCGAATTAGACTTAAACCCCATACCTAAATCCATCCAATCTATTTTAGGAACGGATGGAGAATTGCTTCCTTACGCCTCATCGGAATATGGGAAACTGAGTAAGGAAATTAAGCAGTTGGAATCCGAAATTAGATCGCTGACCAATTCCGTTTATTCCAAATATAAAAAAGCGGGTTTCACTGCAGAAACTGAAATATCTATCCGTGAGGATAAAATGGTTATCCCTATTATTGCTGAATACAAGCGCAAAGTAAAAGGCTTTGTTACTGATGTTTCTGCCACGGGTAAGGTTATTTATATTGAACCGAATGAAACTGTTGAACTGAATAATATAGTTAAGGAGCGAATTATAGAGCGACGGAGAGAACGAATAAAAATACTAAGAAAAACCACGCATATTATTGCTCCCTTTAGGGCAGATTTACTGCAACTAGTTCAGCTCTTTTCTACCTTGGATATAACGGGCAGTAAGTACCGATTGTGTACGAATATTGCATCGGAAAGACCCCAATTAAGAAAAGGATGTATTTTAGATTTAAAAAATGCACGAAACCCTTTGCTATGGTGGAACAAACCCAACGAGCAAAAGAAAGTGGTGCCTTTTACCCTTAGTTTGGATAAGAAACAAAGGATGGTTTTGATAAGCGGGCCCAATGCTGGTGGAAAATCGGTGGTATTAAAAACAACATTGCTCTGTGCTTATATGGCTCAATTTGGCTTATTTATTCCGGCAGATGCTGAATCTGAATTGAGCATATTCAAGAACTTCTTTATTGAGTGTGGCGATGGCCAAAACATAGAAAGTGGCTTGAGTACATTTAGCGCTCACTTGAATGGTTTGGATGCCATTGTTAAAAATAGCAATGAGAATACGCTCTTTGGTATTGACGAAATTGCCAGTGGCACAGATCCAGTCTTTGCCATTCCCATTGGACGATCCGTCTTAGAAACACTATTGAGAAAAAAAGCCTTGGGGATAACGACAACTCACTTTGGTAAATTGAAACAATGGGCGCATCAAACCAATGAAATAACCAATGCGGGCATGGAATATGACACCAAAATATTGGAGCCTTTATTTAGACTACGAATGAATGTGCCGGGGAACTCCTACGCGCCAGAGTTAATGAAGAAAAGTGAGTTCCATACCGATACACAGAAACGGGCTTTAAAACTCATTAACACGAAAGATTTTAAAGAAGAACGTTTGATTGCTGACCTTGAACAAAAAGAGCAGGAATGGAATAGACTGCTGGGAGAAAGTATTAAAAAGCAGGATCAATTGGATCGTTTGTTAAAGGAATATAAAAATCTGAAATCTCAAATATCTGAGAGTAAAGAAAAGATCATTGAGCAAGCAGAGCAGGAGGCCAGTAGAATAGTAGCTGGTATTAATAAGTCGGTTGAAACGACTATAAAATCTATAAAGGAAACCAAGGCCGATAATAAGGTAACGCTTGAGAAGAGAAAAGACTTATCTCAAAAAATAGAAAAACAGGTTAAAAGGATGGATGCACTCAAGGAAAAGGCTAAACCGAAGGAAGTGATTGTTCCAGATGATGAACCGAGTCTATTGCAAGAAGGAAGCATAGTAAAGAATGCCGCCAATGAAATGTTGGGTGAGGTGATTGAGATTCGGAAGGAAAAAGCGTTGGTGGCCTTTGGCCTTATTAAAATGTGGGTCAATAGCAAACAACTGGTGGTGGGCAATGGGCAAAAAACTGGGCAAGGGCAAAAGCCTCGATTAAAGTGGATGAAGAGACAAGAGGTCTTTAAAACAGAATTGGACTTGCGCGGAGGAAGAGGTGAAGAATCCCTAACCCTTGTAGAAAATTGGTTAGATGAGGCTTATGCCATTGGTCAACACAAACTAAAAATAATACATGGACACGGCACAGGAGTACTCCGAAAATTGCTCCGTGAAATGCTAAAAAAGAAGTCTTTTGTTAAGTCATATGGTCCAGAGGCTTCCAATAATGGGGGCAATGGAGCTACATTAATTGAGCTACTATAGCCATTTCCCAGGATTTAAAATTGCATTGGGGTCGAAGGACTTTTTAATGCCTCGCATGAGAGTCATATGTGTTTCGTTAAACACCACAGGCAGATAATCCTTTTGGACCAAGCCTATGCCGTGCTCCCCACTTATGGTTCCGCCCAGCTCCTTGCACTTTTCAAATATTTTAACAATTCCTTTCGGCATTTCATCATTCCAATACTCATCGGATAAATCATTCTTTAGAATATTAATATGTATGTTCCCGTCTCCTGCATGGCCATAACAAACCGCCTCAAAGCCATACTCCTTACTCACGGCATCTACCACCTCAAACACTTGAGGCATGGCAAAGCGCGGGACAACGGTATCTTCTTCTTTATATATACTCTTTTGCTTCACTAGCTCTCCAATAGACCTTCTCAATTTCCACCATTTTTCTTTTTGATCAGCGGTATCTGCAAACAGGACTTCGCTGCTTTCATTTTTCTCAAAAATGGGGAATATTTTTTCTGCATCCATCATTAAATCATCCAAGGAGTCCCCATCTAACTCAATCAATAAATAGAAGTTGATTCCCTCTTCAAATACAAAAGCAGATTGCTGTGCTTCAGCACTCAGCTTTAGACCCTCCTTCTGAATTAACTCGCAGGCTGATGGCACGACCCCGCTCATCATAATTTCGTTGACGGCATTGCAGGCATCGGTGGCACTTTTAAAACCGGAAAACATCAGGATATCCGCTTTGGGTTTTTTAATCAATTTAAATACAATTTTAGTAACCACTCCTAGGAGGCCCTCGCTACCTACCATTAGTTGAGTTAGGTTAAACCCAGTTGAATTTTTCACTGTATTGGCTCCTGTCCAAATGCACTCTCCATTGGGTAAAACAACCTCTAGATTCAATACATAATCCTTAGTAGTTCCGTATTTCACACATTTTGGTCCCCCGCTGCTATGCGCAACATTACCGCCAAGGGAACAACTTCCGTAACTGGCAGGATCCGGAGGATAAAAGAGTCCCAAGGCTTCTACCGCTTCTCTAAAGTGGTAATTGATGACACCTGGTTCAACAGTAGCCATGAAATTTTTTTCATCTATGGAGATGATTTGATTTAATTTTTTAGTACTTAACACAACCCCACCGTTTACCGGTAAGGCAGCACCACAAAGGCCCGTTCCTGAGCCTCTGGTATATACCGCAATAAGTTGTTCATTGCAATACCTCATTACTGCCTGCACTTCTTTAACGCTCTTGGGCAATAAAACGGCTATGGGTTCAAACACCAAATCTTCTGTTGCATCTTGTCCATACTCTTTTAATACCTCAGGTGATACTTTCAATTCACAAATGTTCTTTAAATCATCTAAATGTTGAGCCATGACCACAAAAGTGTAACAAAGGCTTTAGTATTCCTAAAAAATGCATAATCTCCAACGAATAATGAATACTTTTGAATCAATGGTTAAATGGAATTCCAAAAGAACCCTTGTTATCCTATTAGGGTTCTCTGCCTTGTATATTATTGTTAGCAATATTTGGTGGACTTATGCCTTGATTAACTACGGCAAGGAGCAAAAAAAAATGAGCATACAAATGTGTAAAAGCGATAGTATGCACGCGGCTGGTGACATTGCTCATTTGCTGATTAAAAATGCACAGCAAACACCAAAAAAAGGAATGGTATCCTTTAGCTATGGTGGACAAAACATGTATGCAGATACGGCCACTATTCTTAAGCAAATGAATGCTAAATATAAAGATTTTAACTATATATTTAATCCGAACTCTTCTATTAGAGGTGTATTTACGGTACAGATTAAATCATCTACAATCCAGCTATACAACCGAACCTATCAACGAAAAACAGGGGAATGGTTCGGTGAAGGCATTACTTCAAGTATCTTTATGCTCATTATTATAGGAGTCATGTATTACTACTTGGATAAAATTCTCTCCTTTAATCAACAACAAAACAACTTTCTATTGGCTACCACACATGAGCTAAAAACTCCTGTAGCTGCCAGCAAGTTGGCCATAGAAACTGCAAAAAAAACAGCAGATGAAGATCTGAAACCAACGCTAAATATGGCTTTAAATAATATGGATCGTTTAAGTACCTTAATGGATCGAGTGCTCTTGGCCACAAGGCTAGAGACCGAAACAGGCTCTACACTGCATATGGAACCGGTGGAGCTCAAACATTTAGTGGAGGGTACAATTAGGGTTATAAAAACCAGCTTACCCAGTAGCGTTCAATTTAAAACTACCTTTACAAATAACTTAACGGTTACTGCAGATGTTGAACTAATGCAAATGGCTTTAAGTAATTTAATAACCAATGCCGTGAAGTATAGTCACCTTGGACAAGAAATGATTCATATTGAAACCAGCATTCAAGAGAATAGAGTTGCACTTTCTATCTCAGATAATGGTATAGGTATACCGGACAATCAAAAAAAGAAGATCTTTGAAAAATTCTATCGAATTGGTGATGAGTCTACACGAACCAGTCGAGGAAGTGGCTTAGGCTTGTATTTGGTTAGGAAAATTTTACGTCAGCATAGTGCAATAATTTCTGTCCAAGATGTACAACCCTCGGGAACTTTGTTTAACATTGTATTTAAGCGGGCTATCGTAGAGCCCTAAATCTACATTCCCAAGCCTATTAAACTCAAATAAACCATGAATGAACAAAGAATTTTAATTGTAGAAGACGAAGTAGATATAGCCTCATTGCTAAAATTAAACCTAGAAGCAGAAGGCTATAAAGCCGTTCATGTAGATAATGGGGATAAAGCTATCCAAATTCTCAAGGAGCAAAAGTTTCATTTAGCATTAATGGATATTATGCTCCCAGGTATTGATGGGCTTACGGTAACCGAATCTATCAAGCTTACCCACCCCCAAATTCCTGTAATATTTTTAACGGCACGGGGAACTTCTCAAGATAAGATAACGGGCCTTAAAAAAGGAGGAGCTGATTACATCACCAAGCCCTTTAATCTAGAGGAATTGCTATTGCGAGTTAAAAATATTTTGACGCGAACTCAAGAAGGCGAAACAGGTAAATCAAACATTTCTCGTTTTGAGTTTGGAAGCAATAAGGTCAATTTTGATAGTTATGAGGCTGAAGGAACCAAAGGGGTTTTTACCCTTACCAAAAAGGAAGCACTGCTTTTAAAATTGCTTATAGAAAATGAAAACCAAGTGGTATCCAGAGAAAAGATACTCCAAACGGTTTGGGGATACAGCGTTTACCCAAGTACAAGAACCATTGATAACTTTATATTATCGTTTCGAAAGTATTTTGAGGAAAACCCTAAAAAGCCTGCTTTCTTCCATAGCATGCGCGGAGTTGGATATAAATTTACCGCTTAGAATAACACATTAAACCAAAATATATAAGGTCTCATTTTTGGGACCTTTTTTATGCAAAAAACAAAGGAGTAGATCACTTTTCCTTGAATCAAAGAGATTCACCCTACTATTAAAAACCGAAAGCAATACTGGCCTTTACCCCAAAGTTTCGCGGATTGTTTGGCTCCCTGTATGTGATTCGCCACACGGCATCTAAACGAATGATTTTAAAAATATTCTCTATCCCGAAACTAGCCTCTACATAAGGCTCTTTATTTAAGGCTTTAAAAGTGCTTATTTGCACTCCTTGATAATCTGTAGGGATGATATCATAATTAGCAGAATCCAGGGTTCCTACAATAACTTTACTGCCTATTATACTTCTCCATTTGAGTTTTTTAATGAGCGGAACTCTATTAAAAAGAAATCCATTGAAATGATGCTCAAAGGTACCCGAAATACTCCGATCGCTCACGAACTCAAATATTCTCATTTGGTTATAGGCCGATGTATTGTATATAAAACTTTGGTTACCCACGTAAACCGTTTGTAATGGATATGGCACTACGCCAAACATGGCATTTGCTTCTGTATTAAAGCGCGTTTTACCCAGAGCACCCCACACTTTTCGGTAGGTAAATCCTAAGCGAACTCGAGTATAATCAAAGTTGCTTTCAAGGAAATCCCGGAGGCCAAACTCAATATTTCCGTAATATTCTGGGCCTGCATTCACAAAAGTCACCCGTTTGTTTTCATTTTGTAAGTAATAAAATCGTGGAGTATATCTAAAACCGGCATTCACATATG
>JAURQA010000156.1 GCA_030836345.1 Bacteroidota bacterium | reverse complement strand
TTGTGGATCAATTGAGTCATTTATTAAATCGACCTGTACAGTTTGCCAATGATTGCATTGGGTCAGAAGCTATTGATAAGGCAGCGAATCTTCAATCGGGAGAAGTTTTGTTATTAGAGAACCTACGTTTTTACAGTGAGGAAACCAAAGGAGATTCTGAATTTGCAAAGAAATTAGCTTCATTGGCAGATGTATATGTAAATGATGCTTTTGGAACAGCCCATAGAGCTCATGCCAGTACAGCTATTATAGCTCAAAATTTTGAAGAAAAAGCACTGGGTTATGTAATGGCAAGAGAAGTAGAAAATGCAAAAAAGGTGATGGATGGCCCCCAAAGGCCTTTTACCGCCATTGTGGGTGGGGCAAAAGTTTCAGACAAAATATTAATTATTGAAAACCTGATGAGCATTGCCGATAATATTATTGTTGGAGGCGGCATGGCATTTACTTTCTTTAAAGCCATGGGTGGAACCATTGGCTCTAGTTTATGCGAAGATGATAGAATACAAGACTGTAAGAATATCCTTGAATCTGCGAAAGCAAAAGGAGTAAATATTTTGCTCCCTGAAGATAGCATGTGCACCACGGCATTTAGCAATGATACTGAAACAATGGTTTGTGCAACCAATGAAATCCCCGACGGTTGGATGGGACTAGATATAGGTCCGAAATCCATCGAATTCTTTTCTAAAACTTTGTTGGAATCAAAAACCATTTTATGGAACGGTCCCATGGGCGTTTTTGAAATGAGTAATTTTGCTCAAGGTACAAGCGCTGTAGCCCAATCAGTAGCAGCTTCTACAGAAAAGGGTGCATTTAGTTTAATAGGTGGAGGCGATTCAGCCGCCGCTGTGCATCAATTGGGTTTTTCCGATAAAGTGAGTTATATCAGCACCGGTGGCGGAGCATTGCTTGAATTCTTTGAAGGTAAAATTCTACCAGGCATTCAATCCATAGAAGGGTAAATTCTTCTTATTCATCCCTTTTATATTCTACTTTCGATAGAAAAAGGCCTTTGGCCTCTGCACTTTTCTTTGCGGCAGATCTGTTCTTTTCATTTAAAATGGCCAAAATAGCCTCAGGTTTTATTTTTTCTTGCCCTACTTCTATTAACGTTCCAACAATGGCTCGTACCATGTTCCTCAGAAATCGATTTGCTCGGACAGTATAAACGAGTTTCTGACCTTCCTTGGTCCAGAAAGACTCAAAAACTTCGCAGATATTATTCTCATTGTCACTCCCCACCTTGCAAAATGAGGTGAAATCCTTTTTGCCAATAAGCAGAGCTGCAGCGGCATTCATTTTATCCAAAGACAGTTCGCCATGTACCAAAGAAAAGTAATCTCTATTCCAAATGTCCTTTTCAGAACTTAAATAATACCTGTATTCGCGGCTTAGCGCATCAAAGCGCGCATGAAACCCAGGTTGAACCATAAATAGATCATTGATTTTTATATCCTTTGGAAGGATTTTATTCAGTTTGTATTTTAGATTTTCAAAATTTTCGATAGAGTCCAAGTCAAAATGAGCACAATAGTCCCTTGCATGAACGCCGGTATCTGTTCTACCACAACCTACAATTTGAATATTTTGGTTTAAAACCGTACTTAATCGCCCCTCAATTACTTCTTGAACCGTACTTGCATTGGGCTGCTTTTGCCAGCCATGATACTGGCTCCCATCATAAGCTAATAAAAGGGCGTAGCGATTCATTGACTATTTGCAGTTTTCAAAGAGTACAGCACAGCCTTGACCAACACCTATGCACATGGTAGCTAAACCATATTTTACATTGGGTCTTTTTTGCATCTCATTTAACAAAGTTGCTGAAATTCTAGCTCCACTCGCGCCCAAAGGATGTCCAATAGCTATAGAACCCCCATTTACATTGACAATATCGGGGTTTAAGTCTAACTCTCTCATACACGCAATGCTTTGAGAAGCAAAAGCCTCATTCAATTCAACCAATCCCAGATCCTTTGTGCTTAAGCCTGCTTTTTTCAATGCTTTCCGTGTGGCCGGTACTGGGCCAATGCCCATGCATGCTGGATCTACTCCAGCTGCGCCAATGGATACGATACGCGCCATTGGAGTCAAATTATATTTTTTTAAGGCTTCCTCACTGACAATTAATGCCGTTGCAGCTCCGTCATTTACACCCGATGAGTTGCCTGCCGTAACAGAACCACCTTCTCTAAAAGCTGCTCTTAAACCACCTAAAACTTCCACTGATGATAGTCTAGGGTGCTCATCTTTGTCAAAAATGAGTGGATCTTTCTTTCTACGCGGAATAGTATAGGATACCAGTTCGTCTGAAAACTTTCCAGCTTCGTGGGCTGCTTGATATTTTGATTGAGAGTTAAAGGCGAACTCATCCTGTTCCAAACGCGTTATACCCCATTTTTCGGCAACATTTTCAGCTGTTTCGCCCATAGCATACGGGAAATACATTTCTGCTAATTTATCATTCGTAAACCTCCAGCCAATCGTTGTATCATAAATTTCAGGAACTCTATTATAAGCAGTTTCTGATTTAGCCATCACAAAAGGAGCCCGGCTCATGCTTTCCGTCCCACCTGCAATAATCATTTCAGCATTGCCCGAACCAATGGCCATGAGCGCGTTCATATAACTCTGCAAACCACTTGCGCATAAACGATTAATCGTATATCCAGGCACTTCTATGGGCAAGCCAGCAAGCAATGAAGCCATCCGAGCTACATTTCTATTATCTTCTCCAGCTTGATTGGCTGCTCCAAAGATAACCTCATCAACAGCAGAAACATCTATCCCTGCATTGCGTTCAATCAATGATTTAATTACAAAAGCCGCCATATCATCTGGTCTTACACTTGCAAGAGTGCCCCCATATTTGCCCACAGGGGTTCGTAATGCATCAACTACATATACACTGCTGTTCGTCATAATGCAAAATTGTACCTTTTAAGGCAGAAAACAATAGAATTGCAAAAAACCAGGGCACATTATTTCAGCCCAAATAGACGTTATTTGCAGTACAGATATGAGCAACGCAGCAGAAATCAGTTTAGAAATGATGAAGATAGCCATCCCTGGTATCCTTGTTATTGTTACGGCTTATGTGGTTCTAAAGAACCAATCAAATGCCAATCTAGAAAAAGTGCGCCTAGAATTGCGGAAGGCAAACGCCTCCACCTTTAACCCCATGCGCATGCAGGCTTACGAAAGATACATTCTTTTTTTAGAGCGAATAACCCTGAATCATTTAATTTCGGAATACAATCGTGCAGAGTCAAACGCCTTGATTTTTATGCATGCCATGCTTGAAACAATTAACCAAGAGTTTAGCCATAATGTAGCGCAGCAAATTTATGTTTCTCCCCAAGCGTACACCATTATCAAAGTGGCTAAAGAAGAGCTCATACAATTAATTCAAGAAAAAAGTAAATTAGTAGATCCCAAAGGGCCTGCCTCTGAACTGGCCAAAGTTCTTATCGAAGCGGTTCAAGAAAAAGGACAGCAGCCGGTAGATAAAGCCATTGCTTTTATTAAATCAGAAGTTAAATTAACCTTTCAATAAGTAAGTAATGAGTAAAGAATTTAAGAACAGTAGTGGGTTTGATATTAAAGCAAACTATGGTCCCCAAGGAGCTGAGGCTCCAGGAGAATTCCCCTATACTCGTGGAACCAGAGCTGATATGTACAGAGGAAGGCATTGGACCATGCGTCAATATGCCGGGTTTTCAACAGCCGAGGAAAGCAATAAAAGATATCATTACTTATTAAGCCAAGGAACGACAGGGCTTTCGGTTGCTTTTGACTTACCTACTCAAATTGGCTATGATAGCGATCATGAATTCTCCGAAGGAGAAGTAGGCAAAGTAGGAGTTGCAATAGATTCTATTAAAGACATGGAAACGCTGTTTAATGGCATTCAACTGCAAGACATTACAACCAGCATGACTATTAATGCTACGGCAAGTACTCTACTTGCAATGTATGTAGCAGTAGCAAAGCAACAAAGTGCTGAATTATCTAAAATATCTGGAACCATTCAAAATGATATTCTAAAAGAATATGCTGCTCGTGGCACCTATATCTATCCGGCTAAACCGAGCATGAAAATAATTACGGATATTTTTGAATGGTGCAGCAACGAATTGCCCAGATGGAACACGATCTCTATAAGCGGCTATCACATTCGAGAAGCTGGAAGCTCTGCAGCACAGGAGCTTGCTTTTACCTTAGCAAATGGAAAGGCCTACGTTCAAGCTGCTTTATCAAAAGGTCTCGACATCAATGTTTTTGGGAAACGCCTCTCCTTCTTTTTTAATGCTCATAACGACTTTTTTGAGGAAATTGCAAAGTTTAGAGCCGCACGAAGAATGTGGGCAAAGATGATGAAAGAAATGGGAGCTACTGAACCCAAGGCACAAATGCTTCGGTTTCATACTCAAACCGGAGGAAGTACATTAACCGCTCAACAACCGCAAAATAATATTGCTCGAGTAACCCTTCAAGCCATGAGTGCCGTTCTTGGTGGAACGCAAAGTCTGCATACCAATGGTTTTGACGAGGCCTTGAGCTTACCCACTCAAACGGCTGCTAGCATTGCCTTGCGTACCCAACAAATTATAGCCTGCGAATCAGGTGCAGCAAACACAGTAGACCCCTTGGCAGGAAGTTATTATGTAGAAGAATTGACCAATAGGCTTGAAGAAGAAGCCTTTTCTATCATAGATACCATTGATAAAATGGGAGGTTCCGTGGAGGCCATTGAAAGTCAATGGATGCAAAATGAAATTGCAAAGAGCAGTTATTCCGCTCAAAAAGCAATTGAAAGTCAAGAAAGTATCATTGTAGGGATGAACATGTTTCAAACCAATGAAAAATCAGAAATGAACCTGCTAAAAGTAGACGATTCTATCCGATCCATCCAAATAGATAAAATTCTTGCACTCAAAAGCGAAAGAGATGCAGAGTCTGTTCAATCGGCACTCTTAAATCTTTCTGAAACTGCCAAAAATGGATCAAATGTAATGCCCACAATTATTGCAGCAGTAGAGAATAAAGCTACCTTAGGAGAGGTTGCAGATACATTAAGGGATGTATTTGGTGAATACTCTGGCGTTTAAGTCACTTTAAAAACTCTTTTGGATAACTGGTTTTGGATTAAAACCATTCGCTCTATAGAATGTTTCTTAAATAATGAAAAATTATTTAATCATTGGAGCATCTTCCGGTATAGGTAAAGCGCTATCTCATCAACTTAAAAGCGAAGGACATCAGGTATATGAGACATACCATTCAAACCAAATTGTTGGAGAACATGCCCACCCTTTAGATGTAGAAAGTGATTTTAGTTTAGACTTTCTTCCAGAAGTCTTAGATGGAATTGCTTATTGCCCTGGTTCAATAAACTTAATGCCTTTTGCAAGGATTAAACCTGAGGCTTTTGCGAGTGATTTTAACTTACAAGTTATGGGAGCCATTAAAGTGATACAACAGGCCTTGCCTGCTCTTAAAAAATCAGCACAAGCATCAATTGTACTATTCTCCACTGTTGCCGTTCAAAAGGGATT
>JAURQA010000155.1 GCA_030836345.1 Bacteroidota bacterium | reverse complement strand
GAATAAAGAAGGTCAAATCCTTTATGGTGCTATTGGCTGGGGAAAATCTGGAATTAATATGGGAACGTATAGAAGAGGAACAAAAAAAGGAAAAGCAAGAGATAAAGCGAGCATAGGTATAAATATTCAGGCCAGACATATGGACCATTTTGTTATCAAAACCAGCCCTTCTGAACAATTATTAAATGGATTGGTTTCATACATGCCGAGTTTAACAAAACAAAATACCTATAGACTTTTGGCGAGGTACAATGCGCCAGCACAGGAAATTGGAGAAAATGGGATTCAGGCTGAAATTGATATTAAGCCAAATAAGAAAACTAAGATCAATTTAAATGGAAGTTACGTTCAAAGTGCCGATGCTAATGGAGTCAATGGTTCTCCGCAGCTTTTATTTCGCGAACTGAACGGTCAGGTGATTCAAAAAATAAATAAAAACATTAAGCTCAAACTTGGCCTTCAAAGCATAGAATACAACCAGGCTGTTTATGAGCAAGAGGTAGATTATGACAATGTGCAAACGTTTACCCCATTTGGAGAACTTAATGTAAAGATTAGGCCTTCTAAACGAAAAAAGAATGGACGCAAGCGCCCTTCTAAAAACATACGTCTTGAGGTACAGGTGTTAAATACCGATAGGGATCAAGGATCCTTTGCGAATATAATTACTGAATTTAGTTTTAATTCTAACTTTACTGTAGCCGTTGGAGACATGGTTAATTATGCTCCACACCGATATGATAACATGAATATTACAGATGAAATTTTACATTATCCCAGTGTATTTGCAAGTTATAATTCAGGTAAAAATATATTTAGCTTGGCTTATCTAAAGCAACAGGCAGGTGTGAACTGCAGCGGTGGAATTTGCCGAGTGGAACCTGCATTTAGCGGGGTTCGGTTTACTATGAATAGCAATTTTTAAAGTTCAAGAAAGCTATTTTTACGCTCTCGGGTATATTTTCTAATGTTCAGCCAAAAAGCGGCAATTAAATATAAAATGAGAGGCGAACCCAGAGTGAGGCAGGAGGTATAAATAAAATATAGACGCACCCGGTGAGTTTTGATACCCATTTTTGAACCGATGTAGGAACAAACGCCAAATAATTTTTTTTCTATCTCATACTTAAAAGTCGGCATTTTACACAAACTTAATAAAAAAGACTCCAATAAAACAACCGTTTTTTTGTACCTTTGATTAGAAAGCATACAAAAGTAAAGAAATGAAAAAAAATCTACTTTTAACAATGGCTCTTGGAGCCCTAAGTTTTGGCTACGGCCAAGTAAACATTGACTGGAGTGTTGATGAAATATCAGCTCCTACTGAATTGCAAACAGCAGCAGATGGAAGCACAATGCTTACCACTAATTTTGTTCTTAAAAACAACGGAACAGATTCTGCCTTAGTAGGTGATACGGTGATTTACCAAATGGTTATTAAAAATACAGCAGGTACTACTCTTGTGGCTATTCCAAATGGAAACGTATTTTTCTTTGTCTTAAATAAAGATATGGGACCAGGAGATACCCTTCAAAGATCTTTCAGTAGTAGATTAAATATAGGTGCAACGCGCAGCTTTGATGCAAAATATTCTGTTTTTAGCAGAATTCTTAATGCAGCAAGAGGCATTACTGATGGAACGACTGCGAACGACACCAAGACTATAGACATGGTTTGGAAAATGGTTGGAGGTTTCGGTGTAAGTGTTCAGGATATTGAAGCTAGTTCAATAAATGTATACCCAACAGTTGCAGATAAATTTGTAACCGTTGATGTTCTAGTGAAGCATGTTAATGCGAACCCCGTGGTGTCCTTATTTGATATACAAGGAAAAGAAATCTCTACCTCAACGATGGTTGGATCTATTGAAAAAATAGATGTAAGCGGCCTCGCAGGTGGAGTTTATATTCTCAAAATTGTGAATGGTTCTGAGATATATTCCACCAAAATAATGAAAAACTAATATTTTTCAAGCATAGAAAAAGCCCTGAGTTTTAGAACCCAGGGCTTTTTTTATGCTTTACTTTTTTAAGAATTGCTTTTAAAGCGCCGCGACTTCTGTTTCTCTTGAAATTTTCTTAACTAGACCTTGTAGTACTTTTCCTGGTCCAACTTCTATAAATAAAGCAGCACTATCCGATATCATGGATTGTACACTTTGAGTCCACTTCACAGGTGCTATTAGTTGAGCTACAAGGTTTTTCTTGATTTCTGTGCTATCGCTTTCGGCAGATGCACTTACGTTTTGATATACTGGGCATATAGGTACATTAAATGTGGTTTCTTCAATTGCTGCAGCTAGTTTGGTTCTGGCTGGCTCCATTAATGGAGAATGAAATGCTCCTCCCACTGGCAATACTAAAGCTCTTTTAGCTCCCGCTTCTTTCATTACATCACAGGCTAAGTGAATGGCTTCTACAGCCCCTGAAATCACCAATTGCCCGGGACAGTTATAATTTGCAGGTACCACAATACCGTCTATTTCTACACATTTTTCTTCAACAATGGCATCGTCTAATGCCAATACTGCCGCCATGGTACCGGGCTCTAATTCGCATGCTTCTTGCATGGCTCTAGCTCTGGCTGAAACGAGTTTAAGTCCGTCTTCAAATGAGATGGAACGATTGGCAACAAGTGCAGAAAATTCACCAAGACTATGACCTGCAACCATATCAGGAGTAAAATCGGCTCCTTTACTTAATGCAAGAATAACGCTGTGCAAGAATATGGCGGGTTGCGTCACATCTGTTCTGCGCAACTCTTCATCTGCTCCGTTGAACATAATGTCTGTAATTCTGAAGCCAAGGATGTCATTGGCTTGTTCAAATAACTCTTTACACTGGGAAGAACTGTCGTACAAGTCCTTGCCCATTCCAATAAATTGCGACCCTTGACCAGGGAATACAAAAGCTGTTTTGCTCATGGGGCAAACCTACACAAAAAATAAAATAACCTTCACTGTTCATCTAAAAAAAATGAATAAAATTCATTTCCTAGAGATTACACCCTTCTATTCAAGGGCTTCTATCCAAAACATTGTTTAGCTTGATACCTCTTAAATAACTACGTTCACGATTCGACCAGGTACGATAATTACTTTTTTAGGGCTTTTTCCTTCCATCCATTTCTGAACGGTTTCATTGGCCAGTATCTCTTTTTCCATATCCGCTCGATCTGCATCTAAGGGAAACTCCATGTTGGTTCTTGTTTTACCATTAATACTTATGGGATAATTAAAGCTGCTTTCTACCAAGTAATGCTCTTCATGCATTGGCCAGTCTGCGGTGTGAACGGATGAGTCCTTGCTACACAAAATCCAAAGCTCCTCGGTTATATGCGGAGCAAAAGGCGCTAAGAGAATAAGTAGAGGCTCAAGAATTTCTCTTTTCGTGCATTTTAGATTTCCCAATTCGTTGGTAGCGACCATAAATGCCGAAACAGAGGTGTTAAAACTCATGTTTTCAATGTCATGGCTTACTTTTTTGATGGTTTTGTGTAGTATTTTTAACTCCTCTTTGCTGGCTGCTGCTTCATCTATATTAAAGGCTTCTCCTTGATGGAACAATCGCCAAAATTTGGCTAAAAATCGGCTCACTCCTTCTATTCCCTGTGTATTCCAAGGTTTTGAATCAGTTAATGGTCCCAAGAACATTTCATAGAGGCGCAGGGTATCTGCTCCATACGCGTCGCAAATATCATCGGGGTTTACCACATTTCCCCAGCGTTTACTCATTTTCTGGCCATCTTCACCTCCTATCATTCCCTGGTTAACCAATTTTTTAAAGGGTTCATCCCAAGAAATAATACCGATATCGTGCAAGAATTTTGTCCAAAAACGACTGTATAATAAATGGCCAGTCGCATGTTCACTTCCGCCCAAGTATAGATCTACTTGATTCCAGTAGTTTAATTTTTCAGGACTGGCAATGCCTTCTGAGTTATTGGAATCCATATACCTCAAAAAATACCATGAACTTCCAGCCCAACCGGGCATGGTATCGGTTTCTCTCGTTCCTTTGGATGTGTTTACCCAATCGCTTACTGCTGCCAGCGGGCTTTGCCCTGTTCCTGCGGGCTTGTAACTTTCTACTTTTGGTAATTCCAATGGCAAATTAGATTCTAACGTGGGTATTCCATTCTCATTATAAATGATAGGTATAGGTTCTCCCCAATACCGCTGCCTTCCAAAACCTGCATCGCGCAGCTTATAATTAATTTTCTTGGAGCCTATTCCTTTTAATTCAATAAGTGCAATGGCTTTTTCTACGGCTTCTTTCACATGCATACCATTTAGCTCGGCACTATTTATTGCAATACCTTCTTTGGCTGAAAATGCTTCTTCTAATTTTTCAGGAAGCTCTCCTTGAAGGGGTTTAACAACCGGAATAATGGAGAGGTCAAATGCTCTTGCAAACTCAAAATCTCTATCGTCATGTGCTGGCACAGCCATAATGGCTCCTGTTCCATAGCCTCCCAAGACGTAATCGCTTACCCAGACTGGAATCTCTTTGTTTGTAAAGGGATTGATTACGGAACGGCCTGTATACACTCCTGTTTTTTCGGTGGAGGCCATTCGCTCTATTTCACTTCTATTCCTGGCGGCATTGGCATAGTGTACGGCCTCCTCTTTTTGCTCGGCTGAACAGAGGTTTTCTAACCCTTCGTATTCGGGAGCTAAAACCATAAATGTAGCTCCAAAAACCGTATCTGGCCGGGTGGTGAACACACTAAAATTCAGATTTCCATCTGTGCTTTTGAATTCGATTTCGGCTCCTTCGCTTTTCCCAATCCAGTTTCGTTGAATTTCTTTAATGGAATCGGTCCAATCTAAAGTGTTTAATCCTTCTAATAAGCGATCGGCATAGGCCGTAATTCTCAAACTCCATTGTCTCATTTGCTTTCGAATGACTGGGTATCCTCCCCTTTCACTTAGGCCATTGACTACTTCTTCGTTGGCTAAAACAGTTCCCATTTCTTCGCACCAGTTAACGGTAGTTTCATCTACAAAAGCGAGTCGATACCTATTTAAAACATCTGATTTATTTCGCTCATCAAAGGAGATCCATTGATCTGCCGTAAATAATTCTTCTTGCGATGTGTGCGCATGAATCGCATTGTTCCCTTCTCGTTCAAACACATCTATCAGGCTTTGAATGGACTTTGCTTTATGTTCGTCCTTGTTATAATAATGCTCAAATAGTCTTGAAAAAATCCATTGTGTCCAGTGGTAATATTTGGGTTCGCAGGTTTTTACTTCTCTCGTCCAATCATAACTAAATCCTATGCGATCCAACTGCTCTCTAAAGCGTTTAACATTTGCTTCGGTAGTGATGGCTGGATGCTGCCCTGTTTGTATAGCATATTGCTCGGCGGGCAATCCAAAAGCATCGTAGCCCATGGGATGCAAAACATTATGTCCGTTTAATCGTTTGTAGCGACTCACAATATCACTAGCAATATATCCTAATGGGTGCCCTACATGCAATCCTGCTCCGCTTGGATATGGAAACATATCGAGCGAATAAAATTTTGGTTTGCTCTCGTCTTCTTCCACACGATAAAGATCATCCTTTATCCATTGGGCCTGCCATTTCTGTTCTATTGATTTAAAATTGTACTGGGACATTTGAAGATGCAAAATTAGGGGTTAAATATTTCATAAAGTTTGTAAAACTCAATCACTTTAAACTATTTAAGCTTTGGGCAAATTTGCTGTAATTATTTACCGAATAGTCTTGTTTAACAGTATTCAAAGCGTTTTTATTCATTTGAGTCTTATCTATATGATCCAATTTGAGTAGGTCCTGAAGAGCCTTTGTCAAATCAAAAACGGAGGCATCAGACGGGAGAAGCACTCCATTGTGCCCATTTTTCACGATCTCAGAACAGGCTCCAACATCTGCACAAATAGCGGGAATTTCGTATGAAAATGCTTCCATAATACTAACAGGAATTCCTTCTGATTCTGAGAAATTTACGAAGACATCTACTTTATTCTTCTCATAAAAACTCAAAATTTCTTGATTGGGAAGACTACCCATGAGTTGTAATTCAAACAGCTCATTTTTTTGATAATTTTGTATCAGTTCCTCCACTTCTTGCCTGCACTCGCCATCACCAAAATGGTACCATTTAATTTTTCTTTCAGCTTTTATATCAAGAATAGCTTGAGCTATTTGCGCTGTTCTTTTAAGAGGAATCATATTTGAACAACTCACAATAGTAAATGAACTATTGTCTTTAAAGCTTTCTTCCTTAATTGGAATGCGGACTCCTAATCGGCTCAATGCTATTTTTTCATAGGGTGCTTTCCAAAAAACTCTTACGTATTCTTGAACATAATCAGATATGCAAAAAACTTTGCTCACATTTGCGAGTAATCCATGCTTGAGAATTTGATTAGTTATCCCCTTGTAGGTATCGGAACTATGCGAGCGGCATACTAAAATGCTATTGCTGTAGTTCTTCCAAGCTAAAATAATTGGATCAAACCAATAGCTATAAATTATAGTTTCAATGCCTTGATTTTTATCCTTAAATCTGTTATCTACCCATTTGGAATAGCGATGAATAAAAATGGATTTCTTAAAACTCTTTATAGGTGCTTGAAAGAACTCTTTACCACCACCAGCAAGCCTCTCCTTAAAAATAACTTGACCAGCCTTATATATACTTATCGGGTTAAACAATTCCAAATACTTTTGAGTTCCAGTCAAATTATTCGGCAATTTTACCACTTCACAATTAAGCGGAATATTTCGAGGAGCACCAGTGGACGTGGTTGGAACTATTCTAATTTTATTGAATATCTGAGCCAATTCAACTATCTCTAGCTCTAAAAAAGCTTCCTGGTTTCCGTAAGGAAACTGAGTTGTTAAAACGATAAGTTCCTTCTGAGAATAGCTCATCTAGAAATCCCCTACTATGATTAAATCATCTCTTAACATGGGATATTTTTTATATAAAATTTTGTGAAAAAAACCATGATTAGTTACCTCGTCATAGAACGCAGTTTCCATTTTTTGAACTTTAAAACCACTTAATGTAAGTGCTTTAGCTAAGGTATATGGAGTAAATTCATATTTATGATCTGAATTAATAAATTCTTTATTCTTCAAGCTCATTTTAAAATTTTTTAACCTAAGTGAGTTGGGAACTGTAACAATTATGGATTTGACTGAACCTTTAAACTTTTGATGAATTTTAGATAAGAACTCATTGGGATTAGTTGTATGTTCCAAAATTTCACCTAGAAGAATAAAATCCCATTTTTTGTCCGTTATATCTGATAGATCGTCCTGTATAATATCTCTATTTATAATATTTGAACAACCCGAGACACTCTTGGCATATTCAATAGCCTCATTATCGATATCAATCCCGCATACCTCCTTGGCGCTATCATTTAATATTTGATGAAGCCACCTATTCACATCAATTTTCTTTTGAATGAGCGGAATATGGTCACAACATCCGACATGAATAACACGTTTATTTTCCACTATATTTCCCAAATATTTAACCCTGTCTAAGAGACGGTTATTCAATTTGTTCTTAAAATTGATAATTAATCCATTAGAAAACTTTGTGCCCTTTAAATATTCTTGAATTTCGGATAACATTCAAGCAAAAGTACAATGTATTTATAAGGAATATAGCAATAAAATTAAAGAGCTTCCTTTAGAACAGCATGATACATTATTGCTCAAGGAACTTTGTTTTTGAAATTTTATGGCCTCATTTGAAATGAGGCCATTCCGTCCAGCAAAAAATTTAAGGAGAAATAACTAACTTTTTATCTCCTTATTATATGTGTTCCTAGATTAAAATCATGAACCTAGAGCTATATTATTTTACATTTGCCTTGGAAAGTTAAAGATTAGTGGGAGTTGTAATTCGACAGAGCTTTAAGGCAAGTGTTTCCAATTATGTTGGAATTGGGATAGGATTTATTAGTCTTTTCTTTTTATTTCCCTATTTTTTTACGCCTGAACAGTTTGGCGCAATACGCTTGCTCATTGAATTAGCTGCCGTTCTAAGCGGCTTTGCACTCATGGGCACCAATTATTCGATTAATAAGTACTTCACCTATTTTAAGAATGATTCGAACGGGCATAATGGATTTTTCTTTTACTCTCTGCTAGCACCCGCTGTAGGACTCGTCCTTGTGTTTGGCGCTCTTTTTATTTTTAAGACAGACCTGTTAAAGTTGTTTAATGCCAAAAGTGACTTAATTACGAATGACTTAATCTCTGTTTTGGGGGGCTTAGTTCTTGCAACTGTTTGCCTCACAATAATAGAAGTTTCCAGTGCCAATTTCGGACGGATTGCTAAACCCTATTTTATTAGAGAGGTGGTTCAACGTATTGGTATAATTTCCATTGCTTTTCTATTTTATTTAGGCATTTTAGATTTTATAGCTTGCACCTGGGGTATTGTGGGTATTTATTCCCTTTCTGTACTTCTTAACTTTTATTTCTTTCGCAAGCTTGGCACATTATCATTAAAGCCCAATCCGCCATTTTATAAAAAAAACAAGCCTTTGTTTAAGGATATGACCAAGTACACTGCATTTCTTTTTTTTGGGGGAGTAAGTGGTTTATTCATCGATAAAATTGATTTTGTAATGGTTAGCCATATGAAATCTTTGGACTACACTGCTATTTATACGGTGGCGTTTTATTTGGCTTCTTTTATTGAAATACCTCGAAGAAGTATGTCTCAAATCCTTACCCCAATTATATCTGAGCATATTAAAAACAGTAATTTCAAAGAACTCTCAAATCTTTACAAACGATCTTCTATTACCCAACTCTTCATGGGGACCTTCCTCTTTTTTGCTATTTGGTTGAACCTGGATACTTTCTATGAGATCATGCCTAAGGGTGAAATCTACAGAATGGGTAAATATGTCGTTCTCATTATAGGAATTGGTAAACTAATTGATTTAAGCACGGGAGCTGCAAGTCCAATTATTGCGACTTCAAAGTTCTACCCAGTTGCTTTTATAAGCTTTGTTCTTGGAGCTGCAATAGGCATTGCTGGGAATGTGATTTTAATACCCATTTATGGAATAAATGGAGCTGCCATTGCTACAAGTCTCACTTTTCTAATGATTATGCTTCTGGTCACCTTAGTGATTAAGAAATACTTTAAAATGATTCCTTACACCAAAAATCACCTTAAATTACTCCTCATTAGTTTGCTATTTTTTGCAATTCCATTCTTTGGAGATTGGTTCTACAATCCTTTACTTGACAGTATTGTTAAATCTACCCTACTGCTTCCATTTTTCTTTGCCACTTTGCTTAAATATAAAATTTCAGTAGATATAAATCAGCAGTCCTTGGCATTTGTCCAGAAGTTTAAATTTCTTGGATTTTTAGAACCGCTCTTAATTAAACTTACAAAATAGTATTAGTACAAACTCTCTATCTTTTTCAGCTTACTGAGATAGTTGTAGTTTTCTTTAACATATTCCCACCCCTGCTGTGACAGTGATTCTCGAAGTGTATCGTCTTCTATAAGCTTGGTTATTACTCTTGCAAGATCATCTATGTTATTGGATTTATATAGAACACCACCCTTTTTACATCGCAAGGCATTGGTTGCGTCATTTTCCATAATAAGGGGTTTAGCACAGGCCTGAATATCCAAACTGCTTAATGAGTTAAACTTTGGAATTATAAGAAAATCAAATAAGCTGTAATAATCTACGAGTTCAGTGTTCTTAACACTTCCCTTGTGAAAAACAGAAATTCTCTCGTTCAACCCATCTTCATTCCATGATTTATTCATGTATTTTTCATCCCTAGGGCCAATAAGAAGTAGGTTTATGGATTGCTTTAAGTCCATTTTTTTGAGTGCTTCCATAATAAGGTGGGGTTCCTTATGCGAATCAAACTTCCCTACATATCCTATGGTTAATTGTTGTTTTAAACCTGGAATCAAGGATTTATCCGCTGGTTTAGGATAAAAGACGGAGTGGTCTACAGATATTTCATTGTCCTCGATTAACTGAGGGTCAAATCCAAAGTCCTCAGTAAGCATGTCTTTATTTTCTGGAGCGGTATAAAAAAATACATTTGGCGCTTTGTTAATTCTTGGAACAATCCTCTTTTTAAAGAAAATGAATGCGATGTTTCCAATAAAGCCCATGTCTTTAAATTGGGAACGAAGGGTATGCGTATCGGCAAATATTTTAATGGTCTTGGGTAAAGTGAGTAAGGTAAAATAATAAGTATAGGCTTCCACCCCATGAAAAAAAACAAGGTCTGGTGTTTGTGCTAAAATAGTCTTTCGAAGCCTTTTCATATAGACGGAATGCTTATTAAAAGGAGTGATAGAGGAGCATCGGATTATTTTGACATTAAACTTCTCCTCAAATTCGAGATCTTTCTCTTTTATTTCCGGTGCATTGGTATTCCATGGGTCTAATATATTTGAGGTAATAATTACATAATCGAAATCTTTGGAATGAAGCTTCCCTATCAAATTAATATCATAGCCCATTTCAGGATGAAAGTAGTAACTGACATGAACTATTTTTTTTCGATTTGTCATTTTGTAGGTGCAACAAATTTACTCTTTCAAATTATACTTCCTACTTTCGCAAGATGAAAAATGTTTTGATTACCGGTGCGGGTTCTCCTGGAGGGCCAGGGATCATAAAATCGATTCATCAAAAATATACGGTTCATGGAGCGGATGCAGATCCAAAAGCTACAGGCAAAGGCCTCTGTTCTGTTTTTCATACCATTCCAAAAGCTTCGAATAAAAACTTTATTCAGGAGCTATTAGCTATTGTTGAAACCCACCATATTCATGTCTTAATCCCATTAGTAACAAAGGAATTGGAACTTTTTTCATCTCATATATTGGCCTTTGAAAAACTGAATTGCAAAGTGGTGGTAAATGCCCTTACAAGTCTCCAAATCTGCAATAACAAAAATTATTTGCTGCAAAAAATTCAAGCGGCAGGTCTTGAGATTCCGGAGTACATAGCTGTAAATAATGTCCAGGACTTGGCCAATGCGAGCAAAGAACTCAATTACCCTGAGAAGACTATTTGCGTAAAACCTTCGGAAAGCAATGGCATGCGAGGGTTTAGAATTATAAACAGCTCCATTGATCGAGCTGAATTATTTTGGAATGAAAAGCCCAATAATGCGCATTGTACCATGGAGGAGTTAAGGCAAATTTTAGGTGTAGCGTTTAGAGAAATTCTGGTTATGGAATATTTGCCTGGCAAAGAGTATACTGTAGATTGTATTGCACACCGTGGAAAGGCAAAACTTATTCTTCCTAGAGAACGGCTAAGGATGAATAATGGAATAAGTACACGTGGGAAGTTTGTGAATCATACGGGAATTATTGATTTTTGTACGCGCATTATTGAATTATTTGATCTACATGGGCCTATTGGTGTGCAGCTTAAAGAAGATGCGAATGGTATACCAAAAATGCTTGAAATAAACCCGCGTTTGCAGGGAACAACAGTTGCGGCGGAAGGCTTAGGTATTAATATACCAGATATTAGCATACAGCAGGCTTTGGGTAATGAGCCTGAACTAAATGGGGGGAAACTGGATTGGGGAAAAGAATTTGGCAGATACTACACAGAAATTTTTTGGGATTAGGTTTGATTCTTTAGAAGCGAATGAGGACTCATTGAATGGATGATGGCATTGACATTCACCTCCAAATTTTGTATATTTGCTCTAATGTTGAATATCATTATATTTGGCCCTCCAGGGGCGGGTAAAGGTACACAAAGTGCCAAGTTGATTGAGAAATTCGGGTTAAAACATATCTCAACAGGAGATTTATTAAGAGCGGAACGAAAAGCAGAGACAGCATTAGGCATTCAAGCAAATGAGTTTATTAGTAAGGGTGAATTAGTCCCGGATAGCGTCGTAGTAGGAATGGTGGAAAATTTCATGGCTGCGAATGCGGAGAGCAAAGGTTTTATTTTTGATGGGTTTCCAAGAACTATTCCACAGGCAGATGCCCTTGATCACTTGCTAGAATCGCACAAAACACGCATCGCCATTGTACTAGGATTAGAAGTAAATGAAGATGAGTTGGTTAAAAGACTCTTGGCAAGGGGTAAAGAAAGTGGAAGAGCCGATGACCAAAATGAGGATACCATTCGCAACAGATTTTCTGAATATAATGCCAAGACTCAACCTTTAATAAATTACTATAAATCTCAGG
>JAURQA010000154.1 GCA_030836345.1 Bacteroidota bacterium | reverse complement strand
GTAAAAGAAGATTCAAAAGAAGCCAGAGAAAAAGCAGCTACTGCAGTTACAGAAGCCTTGGGAGCTAAATTTAAACTAACAACTAAAACCAACGCAGATGGTGTTGCGGAAGGACCCATATTGAGTTCATCTAAAATAGGAGAGGCCATTGCAACCAATGTTCGAAATAAATCGACCTTGCTGGTTATTTTAGCCCTGGTTGGTATGTTCTTTTACATTGTATTCAGATTTAGAAGTGCTACCTATGGTGCAGGAGCAACCGTGGCTCTGATTCATGATGTGTTCTTAGTATTATCTATTTTTGTTATTCTAGACGGAGTGGTTCCATTCCCAGTAGAGTTTGACCAGCATTTAATTGCTGCGCTACTTACATTGGTGGGTTACTCAATGAATGATACGGTTATTGTCTTTGATAGAATTCGTGAGATATTAGCCGGTTCTAAATCTGCAGATAGAAGCAATAAAGACCTCATTAATAAAGCGATTAACAGTACATTAAGTCGTACTATTATTACAGCAAGTACGGTGTTCTTTGTTGTATTGGCATTGTTCTTCTTAGGAGGCGATAGCTTAAAGGGATTCTCACTTGCATTGTTAATTGGTGTAATAGTGGGTACCTATTCTTCCATATGTATTGCAACTCCAGTTGTGGTGGACTTAACAAGTAAAAAAGGGGATAAGAAAAAGAAATAACGATCTCCCTGTAAACTAAATAAAAGGCGGGGATAACATCCTCGCCTTTTTTAATGGATATAATTTGAATATAATGAATATAGAAAATAATATTGGAGGTGTAAAAGCCACAGATATTGCAGAAAAATTTGGCTCACCAGTTTACGTTTATGATGCGGCTAAAATTGAATCACAGTATAAAAAACTGTCTGATGCTTTTTCTGGAGTATGCACAAAGTTTCATTATGCCTTAAAAGCATTAAATAACATTAATATTCTAAAGCTTTTAAAGGCTCAAGGTGCTGGTTTAGATGCTGTTTCTATAAACGAGGTTAAATTGGGTCTGAGAGCCGGGTTTGAGCCCACTCAAATTATGTTTACACCCAATTGCGTAAGCTTTAGTGAAATTAAATCTGCCGTAGAATTAGGCGTGCACATTAACATAGATAATATTGTTGCATTGGAAATGTTTGGTGCAGAGTACGGAAATACCGTGCCCTGTTGCATTCGACTCAATCCGCATATTATGGCAGGGGGAAACAGCCATATTTCTGTAGGGCATATAGATTCTAAATTTGGGATTTCTATTTACCAAGTACCTCATGTGGTGCGTATTGTCGAGAGTTTAAATATTAAAGTGAATGGATTGCATATGCATACCGGAAGCGATATTTTGGATAGCGGAGTATTTCTTCAGGGCGCACAGTTATTATTTAATGCTGCTAAGGATTTTAAGGATTTAGCATTTATGGATTTTGGAAGTGGATTTAAGGTAGCCTATAAAGAAGGAGATGTGATTACCGATATCAATTCTTTAGGAGCTGAAGTAAGTGCGGCGTTTAAGATTTTCTGTAAAGAATACGGCCGCGAGCTGGAGTTATGGTTTGAACCAGGCAAATACCTCGTGAGCGAAAGCGGCTACTTATTAGTAGAAGCCAATGTGATTAAACAAACCACTTCTACTGTTTTTGTTGGTGTAAACAGTGGTCAAAATCACCTTTTGAGACCCATGTTTTATGATGCCTATCACCATATAGAAAATGTGAGCAATACCACCCCTAATAAACGGGTGTATTCTGTGGTTGGTTATATTTGCGAAACTGATACCCTGGGTTATGACAGGCAATTAAACGAAGTGCGAGAAGGGGATATTTTAGCTATTCATAACGCTGGTGCCTATGCCTACAGCATGGCCAATAATTATAATGCGAGATTTAGGCCTGCCGAAGTACTGGTTACCAATGGAGAAGCCCATTTGATCCGTAGGCGAGAAACCATGCAAGACCTAGTGGCATGTGAGATTGAATTGTAGCTACATTTTAGAATCAATCGAATCCATTTTTTGATGCATTACGCTCACTTCTTTTTGAAGATTACGTATGGCAGTTCCCAAGTTGTCTGAATCTGAATTACTGGGTTCCTCGAAGCGAGGATTAATATAGTTTACGAATTTCCATAATTCTAAAATATCTGAAACATTAACCGAATATGGCTCATAGGAAGAGTTTGTGCTGCAAAGCATGATGGTGCCATCCTCCTTTATGCGGCTGTACAATACTTTAAAAACAATGCCATCATCTTTGGTAATAACAATATACGGTTTTCCATTATCTATATAGGTCCAATCTTGTAAATACTCGCCCGTAACCCATGCTTTGTCTAAAACTGGAGGCATGCTGTCGCCAGAAATAGGGAAGGTTCTGTATTTTTTATTTTCAGATAGGAATGGCATATTAAATGCAGGAAGCACCTTAATGTATGATGGATCTGCATAACCAGCGGTATAACCCGCTTTGGCTCGAATAGGCACCAATTCTACATTTTCATTATCATTGGTATCTACTGTAGTGCTAATAACACGCAATTTGGAGCCGGTAATATCTACATCGTAGCCTTTTTCTATTTCACTGAGTTTAAACTCACCCAGTTCAGAAAGATTGATGCGCACCAATTTATCCAAATTTACTTTGTAGAAATCTGCGAGACGAATCAACAAGCCAATGGATGGTTCGGCCACGCCATTCTCATAACTGTTATAGGCAGAACGAGTAATGTCCATCATGGTGGCTACTTCTGTTTGACTTCGTTTCATGCGTTTGCGCATGAGTTTAAGATTCTCTTTTAGGTACATAATTCAAATTTATTTTGTTTTAGAGTAAATACTCGATATTCATGGTTTGGGTTCAGCTTTGCATGCTGCAAGTATTGTAATGCAATGCTTTGCGCTAAAGCCGCATTTTTTTGAAAAGGAGTATCTGCTATAGACTCCTCAATATTATCCTGAGAATGCCCCCAGGCATGTAGGCAGCCGTGTTTAAATAAAGTCCAGGAACGTTCTTCTGGTGTTCTTCCTTTAGAAATGAGTACATCTACATTCTCGGAATGATGCAACTCATTCCATACCGCTTTTAGTCGTGTATTGTGTTCGTTCATAACGGAGGCCTCGCTTCCATGGCAGTAGCAATCCTCTTTGCAGAACTTGCCAGCAAATTTTGGAAGAAATACGCAGATATCATGCTGTTTCTTAATTCGGTTTAAGAGCGCTTCGCCCAAAGGCTTGCTTTTGAATATAAAGGGAGACTCGGTATTCTTTACGTTTTTAACCAGTTCTATCTTATGCAGCCCACTAAAGGATTCAAACAGAACCATTCGCCATTGAATATTGGGTTTTTTTCCCAGTACATTCCATTCTGGCCATACCTGGTCAATTTCATTGGATTCCTGCAACAATGCATGCAGTTCACATCCAGTTTCAAGATGCTCTAAGCGATGTATTTGTTCCAGTTCTAGGTTGTTTCGGGCACTGTTTTTCCCAAAATGCTGCAACACTCTTTTTTTTATATTAATGGCTTTGCCAATATATTTTACCTTATCGTTTTCATCTAAAAAACGATATACTCCAGGTGTTGAAGGTAAATTTTTGATGTCCTCCTGAGTTAAATGGGGTGGAAGAACCTGCCCTGTTTGAATAAGGGCATTAAAATCATCCTCATTTAAGGTGGCTTTCGATCTTTTAAATAGTTCTACCGTTGCATCGGTATCACCTTCGGCTCGGTGTCGGTTATTTAATCCAATGCCTAGGGAAGCACTTAGTTTACCCAAACTATAAGAAGCTTGTCCAGGAAAGGCTTTTCTTGCCAATCGCACGGTGCACATTTTTTTTGGATTAAAGGAGTATCCCGCATTTTCAAAGGCCGCTTGAATAAATCTAAAATCAAAATTTACATTGTGAGCTACAAAAACAGCTCCGCTGAATAAGTGATGCAAATCGGCAGCAATTTCTGCAAAACTGGGAGCATCACGTACCATTTGATCCGTTATACCTGTAAGAGCAACCACCCCAGATTTTATGGGACGCATGGGGTTCAGTAGGGTAGTAAAGCTTTGAATGACTTTTTCTCCATCCGTCAGTTTTACGCATATCTCCGTAATTGCACCCCTCTTGGTACTTTCTCCGGTAGTCTCAATATCTGTTATGGCAAAAATCAAATGTTAATTATATTATCACACAAATGGCAGCTAAATTAACATTAATTAATGATTGAAACAAAAAAAACTGCTTCTTTTAAAAGAAACAGTTTTTTCTAATGTCTTTCGCTTTTTATGAAAGACCGTTCGCAAATTTTTGCAATTTGCCCTTTAAGTTGCTTGCTTTGTTTTTGTGAATAATGTTGCGTTTAGCCAATTTATCCAATGAGCTAAAAGCTTTATTTAACAATTCTCCAGCCTCTTTAGCTGTAGTACTGCTGCGCAATTCTCTTAGAATTGTACGTGCAGATTTATGTTGGTAACGATTACGTAATCTCTTCGTTTCGTTGGCTCTTATTCTTTTTATTGATGATTTATGATTTGCCATGAATTTTTTAAATGGGCTGCAAAAATACCTCTATTTATTTAAAAATCAAAGGGAGAATTTATTTTTCTTTTGAATTTATATTGGTGATTGAAAGGACTGATTGGACCTATTTATTCATCTTCAAGCTCTAAAAAGGAATAATGCTTAATATCCTTAAATTTATTCATGCCATCTTCAACTGAAGGATGTTTTAATATATCCTTGTAACTGATTGTTGGAACTTCCTTTTGCAATAAGTTCTCACGAATAAAGATGAGGTTAAACCCCAGGTGATTGGATCCTACGAGGCGATACCCTTTCTTTTTACCCAAATCTACCATAGCAGGTGCCGAAGCTCCGTGATACATTCTGTGCCGGGGTTTGCCATACTCACTGGGTGAAATATATGGCGCAACAATGGCTCTGTGTCCCATGGCCACTTGAGTTTCAATCATTACCACTTGTGGTTCTATGCAGTTAATAGCCTCCCAGATATAATAGTCATTGCTATCAATATCAATGGACATAAAACCAATTTGACCTTCTATTTTAGATTGTTTTAAAAGTTCATTAATGCTTTCTGGGCAAACCATAGCATGTATAAATTGAGGCTTATGCATAAAAGGATTAGGGTATTTCGCATAAAAGTACCTTCCTCGTTCCAAGCTTTTTTTATTGCCATCAATAAAAACACCAGCCCATCCAAAGTTAAAATACAAATTGGCTGAGTTGCTATTTATCCCATCATCTGAGCCAATTTCAATAAAGGTTTTGTGCTGCATACCCAGTAGCGAAAAAAGGTAGAGAACCATACCGTCCTCTTCAAACTGTGAAAATACGCTTAATCCTGTATCGCTCAGCTTGTGGTATAAGCCATTTCTTGCATTGCTTTGATGGTTTAAATATAGATTGCGGAGTGAAGCTTGTGTTTGAGCGGACCACCGATCTTTAACCTTAAACACCAAAAGATATTTTTTCAACCAATTCTTAAATAAACCCATAAATCTTAAATTCAAAGCTAGTATTTCTTTCTTATGATTTAATGTTTTGTGAATATTTGAGTTTTATTTTTCTCATCCATGAGTATGTATATGCCATTGTTAAGTCTACTCATATCAATGCATCCGTGGCTCGCCTTTAGGCCAAAGAACAAACGTTTTCCAGTGATGGCATAGATACTGTAAGTGGAGTGTCTAATTGAGCTATGCACGTTTAAATAAGAGCGGCAGGGGTTAGGGTAGAGCCCAGGTATGCCATTGTCTGGTAGATTATTGGATAATGGGTCTAAGGAAATGGTTGAGATCTGGCCTTTATCGAACTCAGATATATACAAAATGCTTTCATGCACCAAAAGTACATCGGGACCGTCTACATTTGTGGCTACTGTTTTCTTAGCTTGGCTTAAATCCAATAAATTAATGCTAGAAATGGTATCGCTGGTATTTTCTGCCACATATAAAATCCCCTCATGTTCTGCCATTCCTGCAGGGCTATTAAAGGAATAGGAAAAGGCTTGGGGCAATGGGCTG
>JAURQA010000153.1 GCA_030836345.1 Bacteroidota bacterium | reverse complement strand
TTGATAACATAGAAAAATCAATTCAGAGCGCTTTTAGTACGCATGAAATACCTGTGGTTCCAGAAGATTGGCAAGCAATTTCTAAATCTATGGACGAGGCGTCTATCCCAACAGAGGATCCTTTACCAGACACCTTTGAAAATAGAATCAAATCGTCCTTTTTGGAAACTGAAAAAGAAGTCAGTGTTTCAGACTGGGAAGCCATTGCAGCCCAAATGCCCAAGAATTTAAACACTCCTTTAGAGACAGGCTTCAAAAAGGCATTTTCTAACTTTGCTATTCCAGTAGGAAAAAATGATTGGCGAAGGATTTTTATGTTCTTGCCTTTTAGAGGCAGCGGTTTAAGTCGATTTACCATCCTTTTATCTGGGATTGCTGTTGTGCTTATTTCGGTACTATCGCTTTTGGTCTATCTCTGGGAAAAGCCGTACGCAAATCAAACCACGATTCAAAAACCTCTTAAAAGTCAAAATACAGCTAAAGCAAACAGCGCAATTTTACAAAACATAGAAAAAAACGTTCAAGGAAAGAAAAAAGGCATGACCTCCGTTTTCGAGCAGAATACAGGTTTATCTAATCCTAGAAATACCAAACAAATCCTTACTAAAAGCAAGAACAAAAGCAAAGGTCCAGAAAACGGATCAATAAAACCAAACACCCCTATATCTCAAGTACAGAATAGCACCATTCAAAAAGTATTAAAGAGCTTAGAAAATATAAAAAACCTCGAGCATATGGAAGATTATATCATTGGAAGCAGTGGATATTCTCCCAGCCAAGGCACTCTAAAAAACTCATTTTACGCCAATGAATCGATTCAAATACAAGGCATATCATTGGTACAAACCCCTACTTTATTTCATTCAAAACATAAAATATCTGCCACCCTCAAGCAACTTAGGAAAGCAGACTTGGGATACGCAAAACGCCTCGTTCCATACGCAGGCCTTGCCATAGCATCTAACAGCGGGCGCATACATATGCGCCAAGAGGTGAACAGAAATATAAATGCTTTTACCAAAAAAGACGGAAAGGTGCAATCCATTCAATGGGTTTTAAATGCAGGACTTAGCCTTAACTTAGGTCGTGGTTTTAGCATTTATGGGGGTGTTTCATCAGAAAATAATCTTACGAGTAACGACTCCAAAGACACCATACGGATAAAAGTACCTACGGATTATTTTTATTACCGTGGAACCACCGGTGAAATCATTTATCAAAAAGCACGCGGATGGAAAGACTCTTTGCTTATTGCAAGCATTAATCCGAGCGCAAATTACATAGATGTTCCTTTTGGAATTTCTAAGAATTTTACATTAAAAAATCAATGGAATGTAATTCTAGCGCTGCAAGGATCTTTTGGATTTTTGGCCTCGGCGAATGGGCAAACAGCCAATCCTTATGCCTATGAACATCCCTCCTACTTAAAAGTAGTACAAGGGATAAATACCCTTGCAGACCCTTTGGTTCAAGCAAAGTATTTTTTAAATAAAACAAGACTAAATGCAGGGGCAAGTGTAGCCATAGAAAAAGAGCAAGCGCTCCGCAGTCATGGCTTAAAGGTGTCTGTTAATCAGTCCCTTCAAAATCAGTTTTCAGCCAGTTCAGGTCTGGTTTATTCTCCCACACGGTTTGGTATAGAATATGTAGTTCGGTTTAAATTGTTTCAATTAAAGTAAGAAAAAAAATGGAAAGACTTAAAAAAATAGTGACCACCCTAAGCATGATTTGCTTTGGACTACTTCATGGTCAAATTGTGAGTCCTATTCCAATAAGTAGTGATGCTGAGTTAGCTTACTTAGGCTCCAATGAGAGCGAACTATTTGCCGTTCAATCCAAATTGATTTCTGCAAAAACGTATCGAATATACCTGGCCTCTAAAAACAAAAGAGGCTTTACAACTTTGGGTTCTTTTGTGGTTTCCACGAAAAAAAATCAGCTCAGCATTACTGATGTAGAGCGCTTGGGGGCGGAAATTTACATTGCGGGTAATTTTGTAGAAGCCGATGATTATCAAAATATTATTCGACTAAATACAGGAACAAATACCTGGGACTTTCCCATGCAATTTAGTAATCCAAGTACCGTCTATGGTCTAGGAGCATTAAAATCAAGTTTAATAATCACAGGTTCTTTTCGCTCCTGCAATAAAGTGCTGTGCAATAATATTTGTGCGTTTGATGGAGACTCCAAAGTTAGTTCCTTTAGCCAAGGGGGCATTGAGGGCTCCAATAGGCCTATCCAGCACATCGCAATTAACCCTGCCAAAGACAGCATTTACCTTGGAGGAGCATTTAACAGTTTTAGAAATGAAAAAGTAAGTGGACTAGTGGCTTTAAGCATTTCCAATTCTAAAGTCATCTCATTAAAAACGGATTCTTTCGCCATTACATCCTTGAGCATTTCAAACAGTAACTTATGCTATTCCAAATACAATTCGCTTTCCAATGCCTCCGAAATGTATGAATATAGCAATGGGAAGCATTCCCTTTTATTATTTGAAGACAGCTTAGTCAACTATAAAGCCTTGGGCCTTATTCAAGGCAAGCAATATTGCTTAGCCTTAATTAAAGATGGAACATTAAAACGAAAATTATTTGAACGGTCCAAAGATTCCTTTGTGAGAGTAATCACATCAAACCCTCATTTTTCTAACATTGCCAAAATGGCTATTAATCCCATTGGGAATCTAGTATCTGGATACTTTTATGGCATTGCCAATATACAAAAACCCTTTGCATTTGGCCAGTTAGATTTTTCGAAAAGAGAACTATTTGTGATTACATACTGGGATAAAAATGGCAATGGAAAATTCAATAGACCCAGCGATGTACCTCTCCCCTTATTCTCTTTAAAATATACGGATATTCGGTTCTTTGAATCCGCAAATAGTGTGGGCTTAACTCATTGGATTATCCCATCCTCCAAGAAAAAAATAACGTTTGAATGGGGCGATTACAAATCCCTTGTTCCACAAAATAAATCCGCTGAAATAAATTTAGATACCCTAAATAGCAACTTGCTTTACTTGCCCATACGCTTTGGTATAAGCAGATTTAGGGATTTAAAAATACGAATTCTATCCAATTCTGGTAAATTCAGAAGTTCCGATAAAGGAGAAGGCCTTTACCTCGTTATTTCCAACGAAGGTGAAGAAACGAAAACCACAGACCTGCTTTTAAAAATGGATCAGCGCATCGAATTTATTAAATCAAGCATTAGTCCAAGCTCCAACGTATCCGGAAATATACGCTGGAACAATATTTCCGTAAAGAGTGGAGAAAATGAAATTATTGAGCTGGCTGTTAAAGCTCCATCAAGCGACATAGGAATAAATGAAAAACTCAGCTTTGTCGCTTCCTTGAACTCAACAGATGATTATGCCCAGAATAATGTCGATTCTATAAGCCAAAGTGTCGAAAACCCTTCTGATTTTGACAACCGGAAATTTCAGTTTTCTAGCAATAATAATTCAGGGGAAACGATATCTGTAAACCCCAGTGATGGATATATAGATTATTTCATCCGCTTTGTAAATACGACAAATGACACCATGTACGAAGTTGTTGTTTTGGATACGATAGACGCCCCTTTATTTGTTCATACCGTGCAGCTTACCGCCCACTCTCATTATATTACGTACACAAGCGAACTCATCGATAATGATACTAAATTGGTGCTGCGTTATACCTTTCCCAACCTAGGCTTAACTCCTAACCCTGGAAAAAACAGCGAGTTAAATTCGTCTGCAGGCTTTGTAAACCTTCGGGTATTTTATTACAATACCGTTCCACTGAACCACTCTTTTGTAAATACGGCAAACATATCCCAAGGAGGCTCTCCCTTTAAGCAAACCAATACCGTGACTGCAATAGTAGCAGCCAACAGCACTGCCAAAATAAACACATCCTCCATCGTTCTATTTCCAAACCCTGTTTCAAAAAAACTCACCATTCGCAGTACGCAAGAGGATATTAAATACATTCAGATATACTCAATGTCTGGGCAAAAACTATTTGATCAAGCTTATTCGGATAAACAAATCCAGCTAAACATTGAAACTCTTCCATCCTCATCCTACCTTATCTTGGTGCGCACAAAATCAGGCATCGTTAAGGAATTAATCATGAAGGAATAATTAAATAGTTGAACGGCCTTAATATTTGCGATATATTTTGAACCCTTGCCCTTGTATTTGGCCACAAAAATGAACTACTTTTGTGCACCATTATGATTCAACCTTTCAGCTATGTGCATCCCAGCGCTAAGATTGCAGAGAATGTTACCATCGATCCGTTTGTAACGATACATGCAGATGTTGAGATAGGCTCAGGTACGCATATCATGTCCGGAGTTACTATTTTTAAGGGAACTCGAATCGGCAAGAACTGCAAGGTATTTCCAGGTGCTTCCGTAGGTGCTATCCCTCAAGATTTAAAGTTTGATGGAGAAGAAACCTTGACCATCATTGGAAATAATGTAACCATTAGAGAGTATGTAACCATAAATAAAGGAACCAATGCTTTGGGCTTTACCAAAGTTGGAAATCATGTTCTTTTGATGGCTTATGTGCATCTGGCACATGATGTTGTGATTGAAGATCATTGTATCTTAGCCAATAGTGTTCAGGTAGCAGGCCATGTAAAAGTAGAAGAATATAGCATTTTAGGAGGGGCTGCCCTTGTTCACCAGTTTGTAAATATTGGCAAACATGCCATGATTAGTGGAGGTAGTTTGGTAAGAAAAGATGTTCCTCCTTATACCAAAGCAGCGCGAGAGCCTTTGAGTTACGAAGGAATTAATAGCATAGGATTGAGAAGACGAAAGTTTGCTCCAGAGAAAATTGCCGAAATTCAAGACATCTATCGCATTTTATTTGTTAAAAACTTGAACAATACAAAAGCGATAAAAATCATTGAAACTG
>JAURQA010000152.1 GCA_030836345.1 Bacteroidota bacterium | reverse complement strand
TGGAATCAAAAGAATAAAAAAGTCATAATAGATTAATTCCAAGAAAACATAATGGATTTCGATATGTTCTTATTCCAATGGCAACATTACACACTTTTAAAAAAGAACAAAAAATTCCTGCTACCATTAGCGAAGTGTGGGATTTCATTTCATCGCCAAAGAATCTCAAGGAAATAACCCCATCGTATATGGGTTTTGATATCATTTCTGAGGAAGATACGTCAGTAATGTATCAAGGAATGATTATTTCTTATATTGTAAAGCCCATTTTTAAAATACCTATGAAATGGACTACTGAAATAACGACTGTTAAGGAACATGAATACTTTGTAGACGAGCAAAGGTTCGGACCATATTCCATGTGGCACCACAAGCATTTCATTAAAGCAATTGAAGGGGGTGTTTTAATGACGGATTTAATCCATTACAAGCTTCCCCTTGGGAAAATAGGCAACATTGGATCACCTTTTGTAAGGTCTCAATTAAACGAAATTTTTGACTTTAGATTTGAAGCTATGGAGCGAAAATTTGGTGCTTTTAGTCAATAAAACCTCTATTCTACAATAATTTTTGTTTGGAGGATTCTCTCATTTAAGCGGGCCTTAATCAGATAAATTCCTGGCTTTAAGTCAGAAATGTCCAAAGTATTGAACCTATTTAAGTTATTTTTCAAAACTGTCTTTCCTCTCATATCGTATAGCTCCACTTCTGCATTGGGCATTCCCTTGATAATGATTTCATCATCGGCAGGATTTGGGAAAATCATAACATCCGATGGATGAACAGCCTTAGCAGTATTCATTCGAATAACCTCTTTCACCGCACCAAAAGCATTAACCTTACCAAAACCGTAAATATTATTCGAATCTTCACTTCCGGTAAATTCATCCTTAAGTGCTGTTTTCTGTAAAATAGCTCTTATCTGTTCAGGATTAAGCCTAGGATTAGCCTCTAGCATAAGCGCTACAATTCCACAGACATGGGGTGCTGACATGCTTGTTCCACTGGCCAATATCCATGCATGCTCATCACCATTCCAATTAGATTTAAAGAGAACACTTCTGTTTTGCCAAGGGGCTATATTTTCAGTTTTATAACTTGAAATAACAAGAGACCCAGGCGCAGAAATATCTGGTTTGGTTCTTCCTCCTACATTTGGTCCAATACTACTGAACCCACTCGTTTCTCCAATCGTAACTTTTTCCCTTCTTAGGACCGTGTCTATATCTATCCATGAATTCCTTGGCACATAAGATCCTACACTGATTGTTCTTCGCCCAGTTCCACCATTTTCACCATTTGAAAATTCACGAGTTCCTCTGAGGTAACTGGGATTAGATGCATGATCATTTCCTCTTACTGCATTGGTAAAACTCCCTGTGGTCCAGCGATAAGGTTGACCGCTATTCCATCCATGGACCGTCCCAATTCCAGCAATACCAATCCTAATTCTGTTCTTTTGGGCATTTGTAGATTTAACTAAAACCAATATTTCTCCTTTATCATTACCCACATAACTCCCATTAGGCAATACCGTAATGGTTAAGGTATCTAAACTATTGATAAACATTTTTCGATAGGTTCCTCCACCAGTACTTAAATAAAAAGGAGACTCCGCAACTTTTTTACCCAAGGTATCAAAGATTGCCACATTCAAGCTAAATTCTTGATTGGGTGAGCCCCAAAAATCACAATATACTTCTTCTTCAGCATAATTATTTCTTCTTGTATCATAAGCCCAGGTATACATGGTATCTGAGTCTAAATCTGCCTGAACATGAATCCGACTATTGGCACTATTCCCGCTAGAACCCACAATGATTTTACCCTCTCCTACAAGTGATTCTACCGCTAAATCAAAAAGACTCGTACCATCATGAGGCCCTGTATTCATTCCCCAGCTTAAGTTAACACTGGAGGGTTTTTTTACTGAAGTAGCATAATCAAAAATATGTTTATAGCCGTCAATGATTGTAGAATTAGCTACAACATAATCTCCGTAAGCACTTCCATCTAAGGAATCGTTGGTATATCGAATAGTGACCCATGCCATTTCAGCTTCAGGTGCCATGCCGCTATACTTTCTATTGGGAGTGGTAAAGCCACTACCCGAGGCAATTCCAGCAACATGAGTACCATGGCTCCCACCATCATCACCAATTAGCTGAATATCCGTTGCCTTTGAAAACTCTGAACCATAATCAAATCCAGATGGTGGAGCTGCAAATGTTGTATTTTGATGCCACCAATTCTTCACTCTCAATTCAGATCCCTCTGCATTCATAAAATTCGGATGAGAACCTTCAAACCCAATATCTACAATACCAACAATGGTATTTTTTCCTAAAAATGGGCTAATGCCATTGCCCTCGTGGAGATCAATCGTATTGGTAAGTACTTTGGTCGTATCAGTTAGGGGCTTGGGAGCGTTTAACCTTCCACCTGCCTCAATGTATGCCAAGCCCTCTGTATTACTTAACTCAATGAGTTCTGTTTTTGAAAGCCAAGCGGTGTAGATATCTCCTTGCTTGCTATGCACAATACTTTTAGGAATCTGACACTCCTCTTTATGTTTAAACATGCAAGGATACTTGTCATCTATTTTAAGCGGAAAAAGAGCACTATTTTCCGTCTCCATCAAAAGCAACTTGGCAGTTGGGCTAAGTGCATTTAAATTAGACATTTGAGGGATTTGAGCATCCAACAGTCCAAAAAACACGAGTGGAAGTATAAAAAATTTAGGGTTAAGCATTTTTAACAAATATCACTGTTTTTTTTGTAAAAAAAATGTCCTTTTTAGTAAGCAAAAATAAGAGGATTAGTTGTGGTAGCTACAAGTTGTTTTTTCAAAATACTTTATGACTTTGTATCTTATCTTTGGGCTATGATTGTAGTAACTGGTGCAGCCGGTTTTATTGGGTCTGCTTTGATTGGTATTTTACTCGAACGAGGATACGGTCAAATAGTTGCCGTAGATGACTTTAGCGACATCTTGAAGCACAAAAATCTTGAACATAAAAGGCTATATGCAAAAATTGAACGAAAGATCTTTTTTGAGTGGCTTGAGTCAAATATAGATGAAATACAGGTAATACTTCACATAGGGGCCAGAACAAATACCGCTGAAAAGAGTCAAGAAGTACTCGATGAGCTTAATATTGAATTTAGCAAACGAACCTGGGATTGGTGTATTAAGGGAAATATCCCATTTCTTTACGCATCCTCTGCCGCAACTTACGGAAGTGGTGCACAAGGGTTTAACGATGAGGACAGCATAGATCAATTAGAACCTCTAAATTTATATGGACAAAGCAAGCATACTTTTGATATGTGGGTTCAAAAGCAAAGTACAACTCCCCCATTTTGGGCAGGATTCAAGTTTTTTAATGTGTTTGGGCCCAATGAATATCATAAGGATAGAATGGCCTCGGTAATTATGCACGCGTTCAATCAGATCAGTGCAACTGGAAAAATGAAGCTGTTCCAATCGCATCGTTCCGAATATTTGAATGGTGAACAAAAAAGAGATTTTATCTATATAAAAGATCTTATTGAAGTACTCCTTTTTTTCATGGAGAGCAGAAAAAATAGTGGCCTGTATAATCTTGGAACTGGCAAAGCAAGAACATTTAAAGACTTAGCTCTTTCCGTATTTAAAGCACTTGAAATCAGTCCTAAAATCGAATATATACCTATTCCTGAAGATATTAGGGAGGCCTATCAATACTTCACAGAAGCAAGCATGGTAAAGCTAAAAAAAGCAGGATATAAAGGAGAGTTCACGCCTTTAGAAGAGGGCATAAAAGATTACGTTAATTCTTATTTAAAGGAAAAAGCATATATTTAAGTTGTTGAAATTACGTTTAAAAATATCCCCTGAAGCCATGATTGCATATGGCATCCTAGTTTTACTGATTTCTCAATTTTGGAACTTTAAAAATTTTAATGAGGGAAGTGAAATCATCCTTTCTGAGAAAAATATTGAATTAAAACGAATCTCCTCTCAAAACGAACTACTTATTAAAAAAAGCTTTGATGTCCTCAAGCATAAAGCATCTATAAATCACAGTGATAAAATAATTAGTGATTTAAAAAACAAAAATATTGATGTCTCTATTTTTGTGGGTCAAAAACCCGAATTTTGGACCAATAACTCCATTAATATAAGACCACAATATTATTCC
>JAURQA010000151.1 GCA_030836345.1 Bacteroidota bacterium | reverse complement strand
TGCTGCTTTTATGCTTGAATACGAATTTTCGTTCGGCACCAAAACTAAGTGAGGCAATGGACCCGTTTCTCTTTAGATCTTTTTCCGCATCGCTATGCCAGCCCATTCCCTCAGACCCATTATGATATAAATTTAGGAGGCAGGAATTGTAGGTTTCCCCCGTACATTCTTCCGTCATTTTCTTTAATTCAAGGAGCTTGCTTGTAAAGGGTATTGCCGATTTGGTTACATTTGAATAGGTGTATTTTAATGCTTCTTGTGCATACCATGCTACTTTTCGTTTGGTAATTATTTTCTTTCCAAAAAGCATTACTTCATCATTTTTCCATTCAATTCTTTTCAGTAAAAATGTGAAGAATTCTTGTGCTTTTTGGTGATCGAAAATGGGTCCGAAGTAATGGGCCTTCCCATCCTTGGGAAGGATATCCATGGTATCTTGCATTGGTGAGCCAAAGATATAAGTTAACAGTGAATATTTTCCGATTCTATGGTGTTTTGTGCTTTATAATTAAAGTTTGAGTAAAAAATGTTTAACCCAACAACTATTTTTGCACTGAAATGTTGTCTGCTTATGAATGGTCTTTTAAATAGTTTGATTCTCATTGGTTTTTTTGCGCTAATGGAAGGAGTCGCCTGGTTTACGCATAAGTATATCATGCATGGCTTTCTTTGGGTTTGGCATCGCGATCACCATGAACCTCGAAAAGGAACCTTTGAGCTGAATGATATTTTTGGGTTGATGTTTGCCATACCGTCGGTTTGGTTAATAGTAGTGGGATCTGCAGATTTTGATTGGCGTTTCTTTGCCGGTTTTGGCATTGCCCTCTATGGCTTGGCCTATTTTCTCGTTCATGATGTTTTTGTTCATCAAAGAATAAAGGCTTTAAAAAAGGCTAAATTAGCATATTTTCATGCCATGCGTCAAACGCATCATCTTCATCATGCTGTTCATACCAAGCAAGGTGCTCAGGCTTTTGGTTTCTTATGGGTATTGCCCAAATTTAGGCGGCAATTTAAAAAGTAATCCTTTTTTTAAAATGTTTTCATTTCTTGGAAGGAATAATTGATTCCTAGTCCTAAAATCTTTAATTACTTCCTTAATACCTTGCTCCATAGGTCTTTTCTACCTTCTTTTTATATCGCTGCCTAAATGACAGTATATGAGATAATGGCATATTTTATGTCCTATGAGAACACAGATAAAAAAGAATAAATAATATGTCAGTACAAGTAAAACCATTATCAGATAGAGTTTTGATTCAGCCTTTAGAAGCTGAAACACAAACGGCAAGTGGAATTTATATCCCAGACACGGCTAAAGAAAAGCCGATGAAAGGAAAGGTTGTGGCAGTTGGGCCAGGAAAAACCGACGAGCCAATGTCAGTAAAAGACGGAGATACCGTTTTATATGGCAAGTATGCAGGTACAGAACTTTCAGTAGATGGAGGAGAGTATCTAATCATGAGAGAAAGTGACATTTTCGCAATTGTTTAATTTTAAGAGAGAAAGAAAAAATGGCAAAAAAGATAGATTTTAACGTAACAGCTCGAGAGGGCTTGAAAAGAGGAGTAGATGCATTAGCTAATGCTGTAAAAGTTACCCTTGGACCAAAAGGTAGAAACGTAGTTATTGATAAAAAATTTGGTGCTCCACACATTACGAAGGATGGTGTTACAGTAGCGAAGGAAATAGAATTGCAAGATCCTGTTGAAAATATGGGTGCGCAAATGTTAAAAGAGGTGGCTAGTAAAACTGCTGATTTAGCAGGTGATGGAACAACAACTGCAACAGTATTGGCGCAAGCCATTGTTACTGCAGGCTTAAAAAATGTGGCAGCAGGTGCAAATCCAATGGATTTGAAACGAGGAATTGAAAAAGCCGTTAAATCTGCCGTTGAAAGCCTGAATGCTTTAAGTGAAGTAGTTGGTGATGACTTCGGAAAAATAGAGCAAGTAGCAAGTGTTTCTGCAAATAATGATACCACAATTGGTAAATTGATTGCGCAGGCCATGCAAAAAGTAGGTAAAGATGGTGTAATTACTGTTGAGGAAGCTAAAGGCACTGAAACGACTGTTGATGTGGTTGAAGGAATGCAGTTTGACAGAGGTTATTTATCTCCATACTTTGTAACCAATACAGAGAAAATGCAAACGGAGATGGAGAATGGATACATTCTAATTTTCGACAAAAAGATTAGCAGCATGAAAGACTTACTCCCTGTATTGGAAAAAGTAGTTCAAAGCGGGAAGTCATTGTTAATTATTGCGGAAGATATCGAAGGAGAAGCTCTAGCAACTCTAGTGGTAAACAAAATGCGTGGATCATTGAAAATTGCAGCGGTAAAAGCTCCAGGATTTGGTGATAGAAGAAAAGAAATGTTGGAAGACATTGCGGTTCTTACAGGCGGTACAGTAATTAGTGAAGAGCAAGGACGTAAATTAGAAGACGCAAGTCTTGAAGATTTAGGTACTGCAGAAAAAATTACTATTGATAAGGATAATACAACCATCGTAAACGGTGCAGGTTCTAAAGATGTGATTGAGGCAAGAATTAGCCAAATCAAAGCACAAATAGAAAGCAGCACCAGCGATTATGATAAAGAGAAGTTGCAAGAAAGATTGGCCAAGCTAGCTGGTGGTGTTGCGGTTCTTTACATAGGTGCAGCTACTGAGGTAGAAATGAAAGAGAAAAAAGACAGAGTTGATGATGCATTGCATGCAACCAGAGCAGCTGTTGAAGAAGGAATTGTTCCTGGTGGTGGAGTATCATTCATTAGAGCTATTGATGCTTTAGGCGCTGTAAAAGGGGCAAATGATGACGAGCAAACAGGAATTGATATCATTCGTAGATCTCTAGAAGAGCCATTGCGTCAGATTATTGCAAATGCAGGAGGCGAAGGTTCTATTATTGTTCAGAAAGTACGAGAAGGAAAAGCAGACTTTGGTTACAATGCGTATTCCGAAACATATGAGAATTTGCTCGGAGCTGGAGTTATTGATCCAAAAAAGGTGAGTCGTGTGGCTTTAGAAAATGCAGCATCTATTGGCGGCATG
>JAURQA010000150.1 GCA_030836345.1 Bacteroidota bacterium | reverse complement strand
TTTAATTATTCCAGATAAAAGCCTATCCGTCTATGAAGGAGCGGTAGCAGCCTGGAATGGAGAATCTATGAAACAATGGAAAAAAGACTTTGTCTTAAAAGCAAAAGATTTTCCCATTCATAAGCCGTATGAGGAATTAAGTCAAGGAGAACAAGAACTGCTCTGGAATGGGACCAATTCAATTCATGGCATTTATAGGTTTTTTAAATTTGTTGAGCAAAATAGCTATAAGATTCAATACAGAGTTATGGCTGCTAGGTATAGAGGTAAAACAAAATGTACGGACTGCAAGGGGACCCGGCTCAGAAAAGATGCCGCCTATGTTAAACTCGTCTCAGAAAACGAAAAGCAAGATAAATATGTAGGCCTACAGGAATTATTAATTATGTCTGTAAAGGATGCTGAAAACTATTTTGCTCGTTTAAAGCTAAATAAACTTTCACATCAGATTGCCAAACGGACTGTTCAAGAAATTCATCAGCGATTACTGTTTTTATGTAATGTTGGCTTGGGTTACTTATCTTTAAGTAGATTAAGTAGTTCACTAAGTGGTGGGGAGAGTCAAAGAATAAATTTGGCGACTTCTTTAGGAAGCAGTTTAACCGGAAGCTTGTATGTTTTAGACGAGCCAAGCATTGGCCTGCATAGTAGAGATACAGAAAAGCTTATCCGTGTATTAAAAGAACTGCAAGACTTAGACAATACGGTAGTGGTTGTAGAGCACGACGAAGACGTTATGAGAGCTTCAGATGTTCTCATTGATATTGGTCGATATGCAGGTGTTTTGGGAGGCAATATTACCTACCAAGGGAAATTTAAAAATATATCCAAGTCCAAGGCTAGTTTAACGGCTGCGTATTTGAATAATGAAATGGAAATTACTGTTCCTGAAAACAAAAGAGAATGGGTTCATCACATAGAGGTGCAAAATGCAAAAGCGCATAATCTAAAAAATATTTCAGTCAAATTCCCATTGGATGTTTTCACTGTAGTAACCGGTGTAAGCGGAAGTGGCAAAACTACATTAGTTAAAAATATTTTATATCCCGCTATGTCTAAACATACAGGTGTATACGTGTCAACTAAAACTTTAAATCATAAATCACTGACGGGTGATAAACATTTGGTTAAGGCTGTAGAGATGGTTGATCAAAATCCTATTGGAAAAAGCAGCAGATCCAATCCAGTTACCTATGTAAAAGCCTACGATGACATCAGAGACCTTTTCTCAAAACAACAAATATCTGTTTTAAATGGGTTCAAACCTTCTCACTTTAGTTTTAATATAGATGGAGGCCGATGTGACCATTGTCAAGGCGAGGGAGAGACGATAATTGAAATGCAATTTATGGCTGATATTAAATTGCCCTGTGAGGTATGTAATGGTGCCAGATTTAAAAAGGAAATTCTTGAGGTTCAATACAAAGAAAAGAATATCAGTCAAATTTTAAAGCTTACTGTAGATGAAGCTTTGGAACACTTTGCAGCTGAAACGAACCTTTGCAGTAAATTACAACCTTTACAAGATGTGGGCCTTGGTTATATATCTCTAGGACAAAGCTCTAATACGCTCAGCGGTGGAGAAGCTCAACGAGTAAAATTGGCTTATTTTTTAAGTAAAGCAAGTCCGCATAAGAAAGGACAAACCCTCTTTATTTTTGACGAGCCCACTACGGGCTTGCATTTTCACGATATTAAAAAGTTATTAAAATCCTTTCAGGCCTTAATTGAAAGAGGACATACCATTATTTGCGTTGAACATAATATGGATGTTATTAAATCGGCTGATTGGGTTATTGATATGGGTCCAGAAGCTGGAGAGCTTGGTGGGAATATTGTTTTTGAAGGAACCCCAGAAGGCCTAGCCGAATCAGGAAAGGGCTATACTTCGGGCTATCTGAAGGAAAAAATGAAGCTAATATCATCGAAGAAATAATCGATTCATATACCTTCTTTCTAACTAGTGTTGAAGAGGGCTGGTTCTGAATTAAAGGAGATACATCATCCAAGTCATGGTTTCAGTTATTTATTCTTGATTATCTTCGCAACAATGATAAGAATAGGTATAATCGGTCTGGGATATTGGGGACCTAATCTGGTTAGAAATTTTAATGCGGCAGAGGGTGCTGAGGTGACAATAGTTAGTGATTTTGAGCAAGATAGGTTAGACAAAATCTGTAGTCAATACCCACATGTGATTGGTGTCAAAGATGGTGCAGAGATTATTAACAGTACGGAAGTAGATGCGGTTGTATTAGCAACTCCAATAAAAACACATTATACCTTAGCTAAACAAGCACTGAATGCAGGAAAACATGTTCTTGTTGAAAAGCCATTAACCACAAGTGCAGAGGAAGGAAAAGAGCTCATTGCACTGGCAGAAAGCAAGGGTAAAGTAATTATGGTTGACCATACATTTCTTTACACTGGAGCAGTTAAAAAAATTAAGGAATTAGTAGAATCTGGCGAGATTGGAGATTTGCAGTATTTTGACAGTACGCGCATTAATTTGGGACTTTTTAACCCAAATTGGTCTGTGGCCTGGGATCTGGCAGTTCATGACTTATCCATTTTTGATTACATTAGCGGGGGTAAGCAAGCTGTATCAGTGAGTGCAACAGGTATTTCGCATACAAACCTTAGCATTGAGGACATCTCTTATATTACCCTTCATTTTTCCGATAAAACCATTGTTCACATTACGAGTTCATGGATAAGCCCTGTGAAAATTAGAAGCACTTTGATTGGAGGAACAAAAAAAATGGTCATTTACGATGATGTAGAGCCTACAGAAAAAATTAAAATCTACGACTCTGGCTTTTCTGTTCAAGATCCAGAAGAAATGCATAGATTCCTAGTGGATTATCGTTTTGGCGATATCCATATACCAAAAATTGCCCAAACGGAAGCTTTATTGGGCGTTGCCAATGACTTTATAAGTGCTATTGAAAATGGAACGATACCCATTTCGAATGCACAAACCGGTCTTAGGGTAGTGGCCATTTTGGAAGCTGCAGAGAAATCCATGAAGCAAAAGGGAGCTGTTATAAGCCTTAAATAAAATATTATATGTTATCTATCCCTTGTAAAATAGGATAGTGTGTCGTATTTGCTCCAATGGTGCAATAAATAATTTGGAATTCAGGTAGAACGGAATGGTTTTTGAAATTATTAAAAGTAAATATGAAAATAATACCTCTAAAAAAATGGCTCAGAAATGGAATATTTATACTTTTAGGGACAGTTTTAGGACTATTCACGATGAGTTTTTCCATGGGAATATTGGAATATGAACCGAATCCGCATAAATCTATGGTTCAATTCAAAATCAAAAACCTTGGAAGAGATGTGTTTGGCACCATTGGTAACTTAAAAGGAGTGGTAAGTTTTAATCCAAATAACATTAAAAGTGCAAAAATCGATGCTTCTGTTGATGTCAGTACAGTCAATACAGGAATTACGCTGAGAAATAAACACCTTCAAGCCAAAGAATATTTTAATGCTGCAGAGTATCCCACTATTAGAATTAAGAGTAAAACTATCCAATTGGTTAGTTCAGAAAATAATACTGCAAAAATGAATGGAACCATAATAATTAAAGGAACAGAAAAGCCGTTAAATATTATGTTCACGTTTCTAAAATTGGATTCTGGATACATACTTTCCAGTAAGTTTACAATCAAACGAAAAGATTTTAATGTGGGTTCCAGGAAGACTAAGGCAATGAAAGATAAAGTAGAAGTTAAGCTAGACATTGTCATTAATTGAAATAGGTTAACTTTGCCCTACATGTTATTGTATCAAGCCTCCCGTTACAGCTTAAATCAATTAAGGGATTCCATTGTTAAAATGAATCCAGTGACTTATTCAGAGCCTGCTAAAGTAATCCTTAAAGCAAGTGTTGGGCAGCATGTTCGGCATGTTATCGAGATGTATCAAGGCATGCTGGATGGCTACAAAAAAGGCATTATTAATTACGACAACAGGAAAAGAAACAGCGAAATAGAACAAAGCCGGACAAAGGCCGCAGAGCTTATTGATGTAATTTTGGCAGAATTAGAGAAAAAAGAAAAAAACCTAACTCTAGCAAGTGGTTTTGGCTCGAATAGTTCTAGTGAAATACCAACGACCTATGAAAGAGAAGTCCATTATAATTTAGATCATACCATACATCATATGGCCATTATCCGTATTAAACTTGAAAATGAAGCGAACATAGAATTAGATAAGGACTATGGTATCGCTTTCTCAACAGTGAAATATAAAGAAAGCTTGGAAGCACAATCAACATCTTCTTAAATTTGTTGAGTTATGCATCCTGAATTTGAGGAAAAGAGAAGTAAACAGTTTTTTAATAAGCTGAAATATTTCAAGCAATGGTTTGCACTGATTGGATTGTTCTCCGCATTTTTTGTTTTTAATGGCAATTATTCCGCTTTGCTAGTGACCTCTTTCGTAGGCTCATTCATTTTCTTGAGTTATCATTTTGCCTTACCATTATTTAGGGGAGCAACTTTAATTTGGTTGAAAATAGGGGGGTATATCGGAAAAATTACGCAGCCAATTATAATGGGAGTAGTCTTTGTTCTAATTTTCACCCCTTTTGCGCTTCTTTTTAGGCTCTTATCAGCTAAAAATAAAACAGGCTTTCAAAAAGTAAAATTGCGTTTCAGTAAGGAGGACTTTAATCAACAGTA
>JAURQA010000149.1 GCA_030836345.1 Bacteroidota bacterium | reverse complement strand
TTTCTCCGTTGATCATAACGCCTGCTTCAAATGATTTTTTTGCATTGTCCCACGCGCCACCTGCATTGTTTTGGAAAATAGCCCACAGCACACCAGAAACACATACACCAGCCATATAGCCACCCAAGGATTCTGCACCCATAATGAGTCCAATAATTATTGGAGTAACAATAGTGATTGCACCTGGAAGCATCATTTCCTTTAAGGCTGCTTTGGTACTAATATCTACACATTTGCCATATTCTGGATCTCCTGTGCCTTCTAAAATTCCTGGTATCTCTCTAAATTGTCTTCGCACTTCGTTCACCATTTCCATGGCTGCTTTTCCTACAGACTGCATGGCCAAGGCTGAAAAGACGACAGGAATCATTCCACCAATAAATAAGGCGGCCAATACATCGGCTTTAAAAATATTAATTCCTTTGATACCCGTAAAGGTTACATATGCAGCAAACAAGGCAAGGGCAGTAAGTGCTGCAGAAGCTATGGCAAACCCTTTGCCTACGGCTGCAGTTGTATTACCAACGGAATCTAACACATCCGTTCGTTGTCTTACCACTTCTTCACATTCACTCATCTCCGCAATACCACCCGCATTATCGGCAATGGGCCCAAATGCATCAATAGCTAATTGCATGGCCGTGGTTGCCATCATGGCTGATGCGGCAATGGCTACTCCATAAAATCCAGCTAGCTCGTAGGAACCCCATATGGCTAAGGCAAATAAGATTACCGATGAAAAGGTTGATTTCATACCTGTAGCTAATCCGGCAATGATGTTTGTAGCTGCTCCAGTAGAGGAGTTTTGAACAATATTCATAACTGGTTTTTTGCCTAAGGCTGTATAGAATTCTGTAAATGCTGAAATTAACCATCCTACTGCTAAACCTACAAGCGTGGCATAAAACACATTCATGCTTGAAATTTCTTTCATTCCTTCTCCAAAGAAATTCATGGTAATGGTTTTTGGGAGCATCCAATCAATTAAGAAGTAGCAAGCAATAACCGTTAAGCCCAAGGATACATAGTTCCCAAGATTTAATGCATTTTGAACTTGTGTTTCTTTTGCATCGTTGCTTTTAATTTTAATAAAGAAGGTGCCAACAATAGAGGCTACTATTCCCAAACCTGCAATAACAAGCGGCAGTAGAATAGGACCCATGTTGTTAAATCCATCTACAAATTGAGTTCCTGAGGCTACACTCATATCTTTTATGATATAGTTTCCTAATACCATGGAGGCTAATACGGTTGCTACGTAAGAACCAAATAAATCAGCTCCCATTCCTGCTACGTCTCCCACATTATCTCCTACATTATCTGCAATAGTTGCAGGGTTTCGAGGATCGTCTTCTGGTATTCCAGCTTCTACTTTTCCTACAAGGTCAGCGCCTACATCGGCTGCTTTGGTATATATACCCCCACCCACACGGGCAAATAATGCAATAGACTCTGCACCTAAAGAGAAACCTGCCAGGGTTTCCAGTAACAAGGACATATTGTCGTAAAAGGCACTACCATCGCTGGTCATGAATTGATTGAGGAAAAGAATAAAGAATAAACTAAGACCTAAAACAGCCAATCCTGCTACACCAAGTCCCATAACGGTTCCCCCGTTAAAAGATACTTTAAGAGCATGGGGTAAACTGGTTTTAGCAGCTTCAGTGGTTCTTACATTGGCTTTTGTTGCAATACGCATTCCAATGTTTCCTGCAAGTGCAGAAAAGATAGCTCCAAAAATAAAAGCCACTACAATCATCCAATGCGAAGCGCCGGAATATTGTGAGATAAAGAAAAGAGCAATGGACGCAACAACTACAAATACAGCAAGGATTCGGTATTCCGCCCTTAAAAAGGCTAATGCACCGTCTTGGATATTTTTAGCAATCCCTTGCATACGTTCATTTCCTGCGCTCTGGCTTGATACCCACTTGCTTTTTACTGCCATGATAATAAGACCCAAAAGCCCTAGTACCGGAACAATGTATAAAATTGATTCTTTCATTTATATAAAATTTCGATTTTTAAAGGGCGCAAAATTACGACATATCGTTCAGAAAGTAAAGTTTCTAAAGACCAGTGTTTCGCATTCTTTTATTTGCAGCGCTTTTTGGATTTTGAATAGGATGATGCTTATCTCTAAATCGCATAGCTGTGGTATTTGTTCTAGCGCATTTTTATGTGCTTGAATCCTTGCTATATTAAAGGTAAAACTCTTGCGTTAATTGGCTGTATTCTGGTGAGTATTGGCCCTGTTCTGTGCGTATGCTCAGATTTTGGGTGTCGGTTTCCCTAGGCCTTTTAGTAAATGCAATTAATAGCCGATTGAATGCCTTGTTTGGATGAGGTCTTATTCGCAGCATTCGGGAGCAATGCAGCTTGTTTTCTTCGGCTAGTTCTTGCAACTCTTGGAGACAAGAGTATGGGAGAACCAGCGCTAAGGATCCTTTTAATGATAAATTCTTAAATGCATATTCAAATAAAATATCTAAGGGAAGTTTACTATTATGACGAGCATGGGCCCGTTCTGTATTTTTGCTTTTTAAGCCTTTGGAATCAAAGTAGGGGGGATTGCTTAGGATAAGGTCTAGCGGGGCTTGGCTGATATGCTTTTGTAAGGAGGTGTGCACAAATTTTATTCGATTAGACCAAGGACTTTGCGTTGCATTTTCTTTGGATTCGTTGATGGCTTTTTCTGAGATATCAATTCCAGTAATTTGGCTATTTTCCGATCGTTGGGCGCACATGAGAGCCAACAGGCCACAACCGGTTCCTACATCTAAAATGTGCTTGCTGTGCTGCAAAGCAACCCAAGAACCTAATAGCACCGAATCGGTGCCAATGGGCATGGGACTTTCATGATGTTGCATACTGAACTTTTTAAAGCGGAACACTACCAAGGCTGCGAAGGTAAAATATTTGCCTCCTTCATGCCTCATTTCTTCTTGCCTAATTATTAAAGCGTTCATACATCAGCAGAAGGTGGGGCATCTAAGAAGAAAAGACTAAAATAATCTCAGTCAAATTTTAGTCTGAAGATCAGGTATAAATCTACATCTACTGTCAACTAAAAATAAAACCCCTTAACAATCAATCAGTTGCAAGGGGTTTTGCGGAGAGAGAGGGATTCGAACCCTCGATATAATTGCTCATATACATGCTTTCCAAGCATGCTCCTTAAGCCACTCGGACACCTCTCCGTTAAGGCTTGCAAAGATAATCCTATTTTGTGAATCTAAAAGCGCTTAGACTCCAAATAATTGCTGTGCATTTTTGCTGGTTGTTTCGCCCACTTCATCTACACTGCTATTTTTTATTTCTGCGAGCTTTTTGGCTATGAGCCAGGTATAAGCCGGTTCGTTTCTTTTTCCGCGGTGTGGAGTAGGAGCCAGGTAGGGCGCGTCCGTCTCAAGAATAAGGTGTTTCAAATCAATGGTCTCTAGCACTCGGTCTAATCCGCTGTTTTTAAAGGTTAAGACTCCTCCTATGCCCAGTAAGAAACCTAAATCTAAAATCTTAATTGCCGTATCTAAATCATCTCCAAAGCAATGAAAAACACCGCGTACTTTTCCTTTATACGCCTGCAGCAACTCTATCACCTCCAGGCTTGCTTTGCGCGAGTGGATGGCTATGGGTAGGTCCATTTCAATGGCCTTTTCTACCTGCCAAATAAAGGCTTCGCTTTGTATAGCTTGTGTGCTTTTATCCCAGTGTAAATCCATGCCTATTTCGCCAACCGCGCAGTATTTAGCTTGGGTACTAAAAGAAAAAATGGAATT
>JAURQA010000148.1 GCA_030836345.1 Bacteroidota bacterium | reverse complement strand
CGGTGCACCAAATTTGAGTTTTGAATCAACGTTTTCGCCCTGTAGGTTAATCAGGTCAGCACCAACAGCTATTGCCCAAGGATTTTCACTAGTCTGAGCTTGAGAAGCGAAAATGGAAAATACTGTTACGGCTATCGTAAGTAAAGATTTGATTGTTTTCATTTCGCGTTAGATTATACCCAAATATATTGATTAGACTTAAATAAATAAAATATTTAAATTAAAATTTTACCCATTTCGAAATTCTTTATTTGATTGTCAGCAAAATATAGGTTTTTTTGTGTTAGAATTTTTATGCTAATTTTTTCTTATTACATTAGACGGAGTTTGACTTTTATGACACTTTTAAGAGCTTATTCGTTAAAGCGATTTCAGAGATTAATAAAACACAAGAATGAAAAAAAGAGATTTTATAAAAACTTCAGCAGCCCTAGCCAGTACGGCTTTACTGCCTTCATCAATTTTTGCATTGACTAAAGGCGAGGATCGTTTAAGAACAGCCCACATCGGTGTTGGAGGAATGGGAGCAGCTGACCTGGCATCGATTGCCTCTCATGAAGCAGTTGATGTGGTAGCATTATGTGATGTTGATCAAAGCAATTTAGATGCTGCACTTCAACTTCACCCCAATGCAAAAACATTTACAGACTATCGAGATTTATTGAGCCAGATGGATAATGAAATAGATGCCGTGGTCGTCTCTACACCAGACCATACTCATGCACCGGCTTCTCTTATGGCTATGGAAATGAGCAAGCCGGTCTATTGCCAAAAACCTTTAACTCATTACGTTTCTGAAGCTCGTGCCATGCGTCAGCTTGCCGAAAAGAAAAATATAATCACCCAAATGGGTATCCAAGTTCATTCTTTTTATGATTATAAACTGGCTACACTATTAATTCAATCAGGAATTATAGGTAAAGTTCACAAAGTGCATGCATGGTCACCCAAAAATTGGGGATATGATGGGCCTATTCCCAAGGGTGAGGACCCGGTACCAAGTAATTTAGATTGGAACCTATGGCTTGGAACTTCTCCTGAAAGACCTTTTAAGGAAAAAGTGTATCACCCAGGAAATTGGAGAAAATTAGTGGATTACGGCTGTGGAACCCTAGGAGATATGGGAGTTCATATTTTTGATACCCCTTACAATGCTCTTGCGCTTGATGTGCCCATGACTATCCAAAATAAATGCAGAAAACCCAATGGTTTTGGATTTCCTGAAAACAACAAAGTAACTTATACTTTTCCTGGAACGAAATATACTGCCGAAACTTTAACTTGGATATGGTCAGACGGTCCTGGAGCACCCTCAAAAAATAAGGAGTTAAAACTTCCAAATAGAGATGAATTACCCTTGCAAGGAGCGATGTTCATAGGTGAAAAAGGCCGATTGTTATTGCCCCATTTCATGGAACTTCCTAGGCATATAGTTGATGGTGAATACAAGGAAATTGACGTCTCTAAATACGATCCTAACGGTTTGTTAGGCACTACTAAGAACGATTACGAAAGAGATGCGCCCAAACACTATCATCAATTTGTAGACGCATGTCTGGGTAAAGATGAGGTTTCTGCACCTTTTTCATATTCAGCACGACTAACTGAGACTATTTTACTTGGAGTTATCGCTGGACGCTTTCCGAATAAGACCCTTCATTGGGATAGTAAGAAGGCCTTGTTTAAAGAAGAAGAAGCCAATGCGTTCTTAAGTGGTTCACATCGTGATTTTTAATAGATGATATTCTAGATTTATAAATAGATAAACCTTTGAATTGTTTACCCAAGGGGATTTTTTATTGCTTTTTCATTTCATAGAGCTAAATTTGATTATTTGCTAAATGTCACTTAAATTTTATCAAATCATTTTAGTTTTTAGAAATAGTTGTCATTGTGTTTAAATATCGTTGATAGTTCTACTATTTTAGATAAAAATATTCCTTTTGTATAAAATCTTTACTGCAAGCGACTTTGTTTATGAGCTTAAAAAAAATATTTTTAAGTGTAATCATTCTGTTCAGTTATTCATTACCGAATTTGATTTATTAGCTCTCTCAAACGAAATTATTGAGCTTTTGCCTAAAGAGAAGACCATTGATATAGTGATATCTTCGCTAAACCAAAAAAAATCATTGCGGATGGTTAACCTCTTTAATAGAATTGTTCAGTCGGGTGGTTCCGTATATTGGAATGAAAATCACAACCTATATCAGAACGGTGTAGTGAATTGGATGAAAGTTAAAGAAGGAAAATTCAAGACTTATGAAAACATGGAAAAATCGATGTATGATGGAGGTTTAGATAAGAATGGATTACAATCTGGTTGGTCTTTAGCTAGAAGAATAGATAAATATGGTACAGACCTGTATTGGAATTATTTTACTGTTAATTGGTTTGCAAGTTATACGGATTATGTAAAAGCGGCAGCAAACATTCCAGCATGGGATGCAGACAAAAATTATCAGAACATGATGAAGGTTAGAGATCTTAGAGAAAGTGTAATTATTAGAAAAGTTATCATATTAGAATAACAACTTGATTTACTTATAATAAACCCTCCCAAGTGGAGGGTTTTTCTTTTACACCAATGCCTCCAATCCAAAGCCCTTCTATTCCATTGATATCATTGCCTTAAGCCAGGATTCCTTGCGGTATTCTTCAGGTTCTATCCATAACACAAACACCAATAGGAAACACTCAAACAGTTTGGTTATTTGAATTTGGCAGCCATTATTTGCTTTAGAGAACTTACTATTTCTGGAAATTGATTGGCTATATTTTTAGTTTCCTTTGCTGCTGTACCATGGTCATATAGTTCCACAAAACCATCTTTGTGTACCACCATTCTATGAGAATTAGTTCTGAGGGTTGTAGCATCGTTTTTATAGGCTATTACTGGATGTCCTTCTTGCTGTGGGTCCTCTAATATATTTTGAAGCGAAGTTCCTTGTATAAAATCTGGCTTTTTAAGTCCTGTTAAGTCACAAAGAGTAGGAAATAAATCTATAGTTTCAACTAAAGCGGATGAGATTACTCCCTGTTGTTTTATATGAGGGGCATGAATTATTAAAGGAGAGCGCAATGATTCTTCAAACAGGCTGTGCTTCCCCCAAATTCCATGCTCTCCCAAATGCCAGCCATGATCTCCCCAAAGGACAACAATTGTATTTTTATCTGCTCCACTTTGTTTGAGCGCTTGAAGTATTTTTCCAACTTGGGCATCGGCATAACTCACCGCTGCAGCATAGTG
>JAURQA010000147.1 GCA_030836345.1 Bacteroidota bacterium | reverse complement strand
TTGGAAAAAGGTTGGCTTTAAAAATCTAGGTTTTCATATGAGACGAAACCTATAATAAATACACAAACTCAATATTATTACTCATCCGGGTATGATGTAGAAATTAATAAATGTTCTAAGTGTTTCTCAAGTACAAGCTGAACCATGATTTTTGGTTTAAACTTCTCAACCCAATCTTTATTAAGCCCATATTTCCATTCATCAAAAATGTAGAGGCTTTCTCCACATCCCTCGGCCAAAGCATCTACCATAAAACTCCCAAAGGAATCACGAATGAAGAGGACTTTATCCAATGTTGTATCTTTATTTTGGTAGTGCAATTGATACTCCCAGGAGTTTGCAAACACAGGCACCTCACAGGGAAAATTCTCAATTTTTATGGCTTGCGGGATGTTTTTTGGTGATAGAGTATAGTCCCATTCTTTAATCACTCCTTGTAAGCCTGCGAACATGGCTAAATTACCAGTAAAATTATATACACTATCCTTTTTATAATCCCAATAGTTTGGAATCTTAACCTTGGCACCATTTTCCTGCATTCCTTTTAGAACGGCAGCAGCTCCATGAAATGCGCCTAATCTGTTCCAATGGTTATCTGTTTTATAACTGAGTGGAGTCCAAGGCTCTATTTTTCTTGCTTCTTGAAGATCATTACGTACATCAATTAGCGGAAGATCTGGAATAGCTCTTTGCACATTTTCTATAAAGAAATCAGTCCGATTCTTTTTCCTCAAGGCTCTTAGTGCGTCACTTTGCTTATCAGCATAGATCATATTTTTGACGGGCAAGACAACTAAGTAATAATCAATGCCTCTTTTCTTTAAGAATGATTTTCGATATTTAAGCTTGGTAATAATAGAATCTGTTTGCCCTTGCCTAAATGAAGAACTCCCATCAAAAGTAGCTAGCTCATTGCCTGTAAAAAACATCCAACCATCTTTTCCAAAATATACCCATCGTGGAATAGCAGATTTCTTAAACCCAAATAAATTCATTCTTCCATACACTTTCATACAAGCTGCTCTAAGGCTAAAGTTATCTGATATAAAGGTGTCTAACTGGAGTGGATACTTATCTATGTTCTTGACACTGAGTTGTGGGAAACGTGCAAAGGCCCTGTTCTCTAAATTTGGGTTTGGAATATAATTAAACATAGCATTTACCCAAGGCATACATATAATACCTGCAATTATTGGAATTAGTAGCTTCTTACTTAGTGGTCTTTTCATCCGTTAGAATCTAAAATAAATAAAAGGGCTATAACTACCCGAAACAATGTAAATACTGCACAGAGCAAATATAAGAACAAGCGCCGCTAGCTTTACCAAATCAATGGATTTGGCAAGTGATTTTCTTAAGAACAAATGCTTCCTTTCACCGATAAATTGAATGCCTCCAAAGGCACAAAAAAGACTGATTAACAATATTAAGTAAAAGTCTCGCGTGAGCAAAGTGCTTTGCATGTATAGGTGGTAGGTTCCTTCGGGCGCAGGACTATATCCAAACATCTTTTTATACATATTTAAGGTATGCCCCAAATCAACTGCGCGAAAAGGAACCCAACTTAGCATGATTAAAAAAAACATGATGCATCTACTTATGACAGCAGGTATTTTAAGATTACTAAAAGGTACTAATTTCTCTAAGCTGAGGAAAAATCCATGAAAAGCTCCCCAAATAAGAAAATTCCAACTTGCTCCATGCCAAAAGCCCGTGCATAAAAAGACGATCCACAAATTAAGAAAAATACGCCCTGGTCCTTTTCTGTTCCCTCCAAGAGGGATATATAAATAATCTCTAAACCAAGTACTTAAGCTTATGTGCCAGCGCGTCCAGAAGTCCTTAAATGATTTGGCTAAGTAGGGAAAATTGAAATTCTCGGGAAATTGGAATCCAAACATTTTTGCAAGTCCAATAGCCATATCGCTGTATGCTGAAAAATCTGCGTAAATCTGAAATGTATAACAAAATACTGCTAGCCAAGCAGTGGTGATTCCCATATCGCTGATATTAATTGTCCAGAGCGCATCGGCAACATAGGCAAACGTATTAGCTATGATTACTTTTTTAGCTAAGCCAATAATAAAACGCTCAAGACCCTCTTGAACATTGGACCATAAAAATTCCCGCTTTTTTAGTTGCTCAGCTATGGTATTATACCTTATTATTGGACCTGCAATAAGCTGTGGAAAGAAGGTTTTGTAGAGGAGGAGATCCATGAATTTCCGCTGAGCCTTGCTTACATCTCTATACACATCAATTTGGTAGCTCATTCCATGAAAGGTGTAGAACGATATACCAATGGGTAATATAACTGCTTTAAATTCCGATATTTGCCAACCCAATCCTTTTGCCAATTGATTGTAATTTTCCATAAAGAAACCGGAATATTTGAAATAAAATAGAATTCCTAAATTGGCCAATACTCCCAAAATCAACCATAATTTTCCCCTTTTTCTGTCATCCTCAGCTAATAGCCCGAACACATAATTAATTAGGGTGCTTACTAGGAGCAATAGCGTATAATTGACTCCTCCCCAAGCAAAGAAAGAAATACTAGCAATGGCTAACAAATGGTTCCTTAAGGCTTTTGGGAAAATAAAATAAGCAAGTAGCGTCGCAGGTAAAAATAAATACAAGAAGACTACTGAATTAAAAAGCATTTGAGCGCAAATTTAGATATTAGGACCTTTTATTTTTGCGCAAATAATTGACAAAAATATGTTAAATATATTAACAATATGCGTATATTTGGGAGTGTTAATAAAAGAATCTAACTGTGAAGCATTGTTAACCTTAAGTAGTTTACACTTGGTGGGTAACATAAATGCAAAAACGCTCCTAAGCTATTGTGGCAGTGCGGAAGCCGTTCTTTCTGAAAAGAAAAGTGCACTTATAAAAATACCTGGAGTAAATGAGACTATCGCAAAATCTATCGTTCATCGAGAAACCTCTACCCTAGCCCTAGAGGAATTGGCATTTATGGAAAAACACAACATACAAATGTTGCCTTATTTTGATGCATGTTATCCAAAACGACTAAAACAAATTACAGACAGCCCCTTATACTTATTTGTAAAGGGATCCTTGGATTTAAATAGCCAACGGTTTGTGGCAATGATTGGCACCCGAAAAAACACAGTCTATGGGGCTCAAATGACGGAGCAATTAGTTGAGGGATTAAAAAAATACAATGTAAATATTATAAGCGGGCTAGCCTACGGGATAGACGCAATTGCTCACGCAAAGGCGAATGCTTCACGAAGCCCCAACTGTGCTGTTTTGGCGCACGGGCTGGATACTATATACCCAAAAAAGCATCATTCCTTGGCTCAAGAAATTATATATACCGGAGGAAGTATGGTAACTGAACATTTAAGCAAAACCTCTATGCATCCTGACCTTTTTCCCAGGCGAAATAGAATTGTTGCTGGCATGAGTGACGCCTGCGTAGTTGTAGAAAGCGGATGCAAAGGTGGAAGTATGATCACAGCTGGTATAAGTCAAAGGTATAATAGAACTGTTTTTGCTATACCGGGAAAAAAGAGTGATTCTATGAGTATTGGATGCAACCAACTAATAAAAAACGGGCAAGCTATGTTATGCGAATCTGCAGAGGATATAGCCAGGGTTATGAAATGGGATAATGCCTCAAATCATTTGAACCCACAAATTGAACTTTTTAAAGAGTTAGGAGAAGACCAGAAATTAATTATTGATTTACTCCAATCAAAAATTCTGTCATTTGATAAACTTCTCATTCTCTCACAAATACCTATGGAAAAACTAACTACACTTTTACTTGAAATGGAAATGGAGGGATTAATACAGGGATTGCAAGGCAATTCATACACTGCGGCCCTTGGATAGCATTTGTTCGAGTTTTTTATGTTTTGATTTTTTTGGTACCTATGGAGCTTAACTCCTCCACTCGATGCATTCCAATAAAGATAATATGGCTTAATATTGTTCTTTTTCGTTTGGAAAATCTCTGCTTTTTACATCAGAAATGTATTGCTTTACAGCCTCGTCGGCAAGACCTGCAAGGTCTGCGTATCGACGCAGAAAACGTGGATTAAAGTCCTGCGTTATACCCATCATGTCGTGCATCACAAGCACCTGTCCATCCACATCGGGGCCCGCCCCAATGCCAATGACGGGAATACTCACCATTTCGGCAACTTCTTTAGCTAGCTTAGCAGGGATTTTTTCTAGGACTAATGCAAAACAGCCTGTTTCTTCCAATCGTTTCGCATCTTGCAAGAGCTTCTCTCTCTCTTGCTCTTCTTTTGCTCTAACGCTGTATGTACCGAATTTATATATGCTTTGTGGCGTCAATCCTAAATGACCCATCACTGGAACTCCTGCAGTTAAAATTCTTTTAACACTCTCAATGATCTCTTCTCCACCTTCTAGTTTAACTGCATGCGCGCCACTTTCCTTCATTATACGAATTGTACTTGCCAATGCTTCTCTGCTGTTCCCTTGGTAACTCCCAAAAGGCAAATCAACAACAACGAGAGCTCTCTTAGCCGCCCTAACGACACTGCTGGCATGGTAAATCATGTGATCTAATGTAATGGGAAGCGTTGTTTCATGACCGGCCATAACATTACTAGCACTATCTCCAACAAGTATTATCTCAATTCCTGCGGCATCTATAATACTAGCAAAGCTGTAATCATAGGCGGTAAGCATAGAAATCTTCTCTCCTTTTTCTTTCAACTCTTGTATAACATGAGTTGTTACACGTTTAATTTCTTTATTAACACTCATCTGTTATTCTTCAATAATAAATTCAGGTAATTCTTCCTTTTTTTTCTTTTTTCGTTTGCTCTTCTTATCAGATTTTTCTTGTTTCATGCTCTTGGCCTTTATCAATTTTTCAAGCTCGGCTTCTAAGTCCACTATCTGATATTTGAGTTCACTGTTTAAACTATCAACTTTTTTTAGATTTTCCTGATAATCCTGAGTCTGGGTTTCACTTCGCACATTTTGCAGTTCTAAAAAGCTTATCGTTTTTGCATTTTCGTAATTCCTATTTTTCAACTTTTCAATGCTTTCATTTTGCAGTCGAATTGTGCTCTCTTGCTCTTCTATTTTAAGTTTTTGAGCTGTGGTTAGATTGCTTAGATTGATAATAATATCCCCACTTTCATTATCTGTAATTTCTTTCTTAAAAGTTTCAAGTTTTTTTAATTTAAGGGCAAGGGATTCATTTTCTGTTTCTAAGTCTCTTATAAAGTTGCTATTCTTCTTATTCTGTTTTTTTAATCGGATGAATTCTTTAAGTTGAGTTGAATCCTCTTTTGGTGCATTTTTGTATTTTCTTAAATCTGCTTCGATGGAGGCTATGCGTTGATCCTTTTTATTAATGCTCTCTCTAAGTTTTACAATCGTTTCATTTAAAATTTCATCTTGAGATTTACTCATTTTAGAGGAGAATACATCCATATCATCATCTGATTTTACCCGCAAAGAAGTAAAGTTAGCTCTGCTTTTTTGACCAATATAAATACCTATTTTACCTTCTGTAAATTCTATTTCTGTAAACGTGTAAATAAAAATACCATTTACGTAAACATCATACAAACGGTCTTTGGTAACTACTTTAAGTACAAAGGTAGAATTGCCTTTTATTTTTTTGCTTTTCACCCAGCCATCATTTCCATCTGAAACGTTAGAAATCCTATTATTGGATACTCTCCGGACCCGAAATTGTTTTTTTCTATTTAACTCAATTAATATAGCTCCAGCACCGCCCTCCTGGGCCTGAAGTACAATGCCTCCGAATTGTTTTTTACCTACATTTTTATCAAAGGAAAAACTTAATTCTGCCTCAAAAAAGTCAAAAGTCAAGTCATTTTTTGGAAGAATAAAAAAGCCATTTGACTCATTTTTACGCCAAACATTATAGCCCTCTGATGATTGTAAGAATGCATTTTGTGCTGTACTGGTTTGACTCCAGACTCCCTGGATGTTTTTGAACTGCTCATCCCATTTTAGGGTTTCAAAAACCTTGTTCACATTTTGCGCAACACTGAGGAATAGAATGCCTTGCAAGGCTACAAATAAAAATATTTTTTTCATCTCCGCACTCTCTAGGTGCAAAGGTAAACTCTTTTTGTTTAAAGCTTATCTCTAAAGCAGCAATATAGGTTTGAGTGCTATTTTAAGAAGGTGGTTCTTACAAAGGAAATGAAATAAGTAAACGTAGCTTGAAAATTTAGGCAAAGTATTCACTGAAGAAAAAGATTATCCAAGGGCTTTTATGACAGAGATTAGTAAAAAAATAAGGCGATAACCCGAAACTCCAATCATTATTCATCATATTTGCATTGTGTTTGGTAGGAGCCTTTCACAGAATACTCTAAAATGCTAAAATTTAAGAAGCTGTCATCCTTCCAAGTTTTACTTGGTCTATTTACATTATTCATGCTACAAGTATCATGTAAAAATGATATCGATATTAATGCCGACTGGAAGGAAACCATCGTTATCTACGGCATTCTTGAGCCTGGCTTAAATCAGCAAAAAATTAGAGTAAGCAAGGCTTTTCAAAATGAAAAAACCAGTGCACTAGTTGCGGCAACAGTAAGTGATAGTCTTTTTTTAGATACGGTAAATGTTACCTTAACTAATTTAAATACAGGCATAAAATACAATCTTATCCCCCAATTTAATGAACCGAAAGAGCCTGGAATATTTGCGAATGATAAGAACCCTATTTATGTTTTAGATAGCGCAATACATGGTTATGTTATTGAGCCGAATGTAAGTTATGAAATTGAAGTTATAAATCCTAAAACGAATAGCAGAGCCTTTTCTAGGACGAGAAGCATGGCATATGCCAAACTGGCAGCGCCAGTAATTGCTAACAACTCCATATTTAACATTGGTCAAAACTTTTCTTTTGCACTTAATCCAGGAAAAAATGCATACTCTTATGATGGCAAAATGGATATTACCATAAAGGAGTGGAACACCACTACTAAAGATACCACGGAGCAGGTGATTCGTTGGAACTATCTCACTGATTTTATTGTAAATCAAGGTAGCAGTGCCGCTATTACACGCATTCCAAGAGTATCTTTTTTACAATTGCTATCGTCTGTCTATAAAAAAAATAAAGATCTTCATCGAAGAATAGAACGTCTTGATTTTGTGACTTTTGGAGGCAATCAACAGTTGTATGATTTCATTTCAGTGAATGAACCGGCCATTGGCATTGTTCAAAAACAGACGGAGTACTCTAATATAGTAAACGGATACGGTCTTTTTGCCAGTAGAACGGAACAGTGGTTCTACAATTGTGTTCCACATAATGGCTTAATTGGAGTGATTCGGAGCGACAGTGAAACAAAAGATTTAAACTTTGAATTTTAAATAAGAAACAAAAAGCGCGCATAAGCCTTCTTTTCTTGAATTTAGCTTATATATTTGCACCACTTTAGGTCGGATGGCCGAGTGGCTAGGCAAGGGTCTGCAACACCCTCTACAGCGGTTCGAATCCGCTTCCGACCTCTTTTAAGATGCTGATTTTTCAGCATCTTTTTTGCTTTCTATGAGTTCCAAAATAGGTATTGTACCAGAAATGTTGATTTGATAAGCAATCCTTGGCAAAACAGTAGAGTATGTTACTTATATGAAATTATTAAAAAAGGAATGAAGGAAGAAGACTAAACGGGGGACATAATGGAGATGACACATATGGACAACTTGTTAGCCTGTC
>JAURQA010000146.1 GCA_030836345.1 Bacteroidota bacterium | reverse complement strand
TTCATTTCCATGAAATAGAATTTACGGTGTTTATCCACTAAAAATTCAACGGTACCTAGGCCTTCATAGTTTATACTGGCTGCGGCTGCTTTTGCAGCTGTACCCATTTCTTCTCTTAGTTCAGGAGTTACAAAAGGGCTTGGAGCTTCTTCAATTAGTTTTTGATGCCTTCTTTGGATGGAACAATCGCGCTCTCCCATGTGGCACACTTTGCCATACTGATCTCCTGCAATTTGCACTTCTACATGGCGTGGATCTTCAATATATTTTTCCATATACAAGCCATCGTTTCCAAAAGCGGCCCCAGATTCTTGCTTAGCACTATCCCAAGCGGGTTGCATTTCTTCGTCTTTCCAAACAATGCGCATTCCTCGGCCACCGCCACCAGCGGTTGCTTTTAGTATTACGGGGTATCCAATATCTTTAGCAATGGCTATTCCATCTTCTACACTATCCAATAAACCTTCGGTTCCTGGAATACAGGGAACGCCTGCGGCTATCATTGTTGACTTGGCATTACTCTTATCTCCCATGGCATCAATATGCTCAGGAGCGGCTCCTATAAATTTTATACCATGATCGCGGCACAAACCACTAAATTTTGCATTTTCTGAGAGAAATCCATACCCTGGATGAATCGCATCTGCATTGGTTATTTCTGCAGCCGCAAATATGGCTTGCATATCCAAATAACTATCCTTGCTTTGAGGACCACCAATACAAACGGCCTCATCAGCAAATTTTACAGGTAAACTATCGGCATCTGCCGTGGAGTGAATGGCCACTGTTTTAATACCCATTTCTTTACAGGTACGAATGATGCGCAGCGCAATTTCACCTCTATTGGCAATTAATATCTTTTTGAACATGATGGGAGTTCTCCTCTCTTATGCGGGTTCAACCAAAAATAATGGTTGGTCGTACTCTACTGGGGTTGCATTATCCACCAATACTTTCACAATCTTTCCGGAAACTTCAGATTCAATTTCGTTGAATAGTTTCATGGCTTCCACAATACAAACCACTTTTCCGTTACTTACCTCATCACCTACATTTACAAATGAGGGCGATTCTGGGTTGGCAGAGCGATAGAACGTACCCACCATTGGGGATTTAATGGTGATTAGGTTTGCATCGGCAGGAGCTTCTGCAGCGGGTACAGCTGCTGCAGGCACCACTGGCGCAGCAGGAATTGCTGCAACAGGCGCAGCAGGAGCAGGATTGCCAGCTGGAATGTGAACCACCTGAGCCGTTGGGGCCTCGGTTAATTGATTCTTTTTAATGATTAGTTTAAAGTCTTTTCTCTCAATTTCCACTTCATCTACTTTCTGAGAAGAAACGAATTTGATGAGGTTTTGAATCTCTTTAAGTTCCATGTATTATTTCTAATTGTGGCGCAAATAAACGCCATATTTGTTAAAAAACACCATATTTTCATCAATTTTGGACTAAAACAGACCTAAATAACTAATTTTTAAGCTGTTTTGGATTTTCACTGTTTTTGGGAATGCAAACCTTCGTTTTTTAATTTTTTGGTTCATGCAAGGCTCATTTTAGTCTTTAAAGGCAAGAGATACTCATTTGATCTAATCTTAGCTTTGAGAAGCTATTTCCCAGGGTAATACCTCCTTTTTCTTGAAAAACTAAATTATTTTTACATTCAGTATGCAACTATACCCTCTTTTCTGGGACATAGGACTAAAAAGGAACCATTATGTTATGATAGTAACACCATTAAAAAAAAGTACTTTATTTACATTCTTAACTATTGCGGTCATGGGCTTATTCTCCTCATTTACCGTTCAATCTAATTCATTTCTAAAAAACTGGAAGTATTTGGGAAATCAAAGAGTCAATTTTGGTTTAGATAAAGATGTTATTCGTGTGACTGCCAGCAGGGGGGTGTTTACTAAGTTAAAATTAAAGGTTATCAATGGCTCACTCAATATGCATCCCATGCTTGTGGTTTATAAAAATGGGCGCCGTCAGGAAATAAAAATCAAACAGTATTTTAACCGAGGCTCAAGCTCTAGAGTTATTGATCTTAAAGGGAATAAACGCGTGGTAAACAGAGTAATTTTTTGGTACGATTCAAAAAATAGATCACGCAGAAAAGCAGTGATTCATCTTTATGGAAGGAATTAATCTAACTGGTTGGGTCTGGGGTTTATAGGGAATGGTCTGCAGCACTTAGCCCAGCCAAATATCCTGTAGTCCAGGCGGCTTGAAAATTGTATCCCCCCGTAATGCCGTCAATATCGAGTATTTCCCCACAGGCAAACAAGCCAGGTAAACTTCTAAAAGCCATTTTCTTGTTCACATTAGAGAGAGCCAAGCCACCCGCAGTTACAAATTCTTCCTTAAATGTGGTTTTACCCTCTGCCACCAAGGGCATTTGAAGTAGGTTTTCCTTCAATTTGTTTTTAGCAACTTTACTAAGATCAAGTAAAATAAGGTCTTCCGATATCTGAGAGGTATATAATATATACTCCCACAATCGCTGTGGCATAGAATCAAAGTTGAGGTTTTTTATTTTTTTGGTCCGGTCACTTTTGAGTTTTTTAGTCCAAGCTGTATCAAATTCCTGTTCAGAAATACCGAGCCAATTCATGCGAAAAGAGAAATTGTATTCCTTATTAAACAGAGCTCTCGCATGCACTGCGCTGCTTTTTAAAATTGCTGGGCCACTAATTCCCCAATGGGTTACTAGAGCGGCTCCTTCATGCCACTCCTTTTCGCCCTCTATTTTTACAAAAGCTTTGGGAACCGATAGACCACTGAGTTTCCGTAATTCAGGATCATAAATATTAAAGCTAAACAAACTCGGAACGGGTGATGTGATTTCAATCCCCAGCTTTTCAAGAAAGCTATAGTCTCGCGCCTTCGGAAAACCACCCATGGCCAAAACAATTGTTTTTGATGGGATGGTCTGGTTTTTAGTATGCAACATCCAATGATTTTCAATGGGTTCCAGTTGGTTTATTGCTTCGCCCTTAATTAGTTTTACTCCAATGGAATCTATTTCATTTTCAAGGGCAGCAGCAATGGTCTCGGATGTATTGCTTGTTGGAAACATACGTCCATCATCTTGGGCATATATTTCTACTCCAAGATCCTTAAAAAAGTCCAAAGTGTTTTGCACATTCCATTGGCTAAATCCTTGTTTCAGAAATGAGCCTCCTCTTGGATAAGCCTTGCTTAATTCTGCTATAGAATGGCATTGGTGGGTTACATTGCAACGGCCACCACCACTAATACGTAGCTTGGCTAAGGTCTTGGATGTTTTTTCTAAAATAGCTATGCGCAGCTTGGGATTTTCTCGTTTGGCTGTAATAGCTGCCATAAACCCTGCAGCGCCAGCACCAATTACAGCTACATCAAACATTTTACTTAATTTCTTTAAAGTTTTTGTATTCCCCTAAGCGCCATCCGCTTAGTTTTTCCAACCAGTATAGCACTGCTGTTTTGAATGAAAAGTTTTTTTTACTCAGATCAAAATCAAAGCTCCAGCTAATGGATTGCACGCGTTGCTCCATTACTTTTGGGGCTGTTCCTTCAAATCTCTTTAAGGAATCAATTTCAGAATAGTCGAATTCATCTGCTTTGCTTACCATTTTTTCCATTTTGGTATCATTGTGCCACATCCGGTGGAACTGCTTCTGTTTTTGTTGCTGATGTTTGGGATGTTTTACCCAGCCGTAATGATATACTTTAGATCTGCAATGTTTTACCTGAAGTTTTTGCATCTTGGCATTGCGGAATCCCATCGCATCGCCCCAAGATATTATTCCTTGCTTTGCTCTTACTACGCGCACCTCATTTCGATACCATCGGCGGGAGTCACCTACATAATCATACGTTCCATAAAAATGCAAGTAATCAAACAAGAGTCCATCAATTTGCTTTAAATCTAAATTGACTTCCATTGATTCTTTGATGAAGGGGAGGTATTTTTCATGAATAACCTCATCTGCTTGGATATAGAATAACCAATCTGAATCTGAGGAGCAAGCGGCCATAGCTTTATTGGTTTCGTCTGCCAATACTCTTCCTCCTTCACGCAGATTATCGTCCCATACGGTCTCAATAATTTTGACCTTATCAAGGTTCCAACTTTTGATATATTCTAAAGTTTCATCTTCGCTTTTACCCACGGCAATCACAAATTCATCACATAGCGGCAAAATGCTTGTAACAGCTTCTTTAATTGGGTAATCTGCGCGGACCACATTTCGGGCTATGGTAAAACCTGAGACTTTCATAAATTACCAATTCCCATTTAGTTTTTCCTTGAAATCGACGCCCAAATCTTTCAGTTTTTGTCGAAATTCTGCTTTGTATTCAACTCCTTCACTTTTCAGTAGACTGATATTTAAGTTGTCATCTACATCTATAAAATTGACAAACACAGGCGTTTCCCCGGGATAGTCTTTAAACAAGCTTGTTAGATGGCTGATTAAATCGGTGCCTTTTGTTTTAAAGACTAAAGGAGCACTGCTTAATTCTTCATTTTCTAGCGGCGCATCTACATCTATATCTAATCCTACATCTGCTATGGGTAGGGTAGACTCTACCTCAATGTGCTCATCTGCTTTATCGCTAAGATCGGAGTTGGTTAAAACAATTTTTACATGGTTTACGAGGTTCGTTTCATGAATATCTGGTAAATAGGCAATGCTCTTTATATTCGTATAGAACTTATTGGCATCGTACCTGCTGGCACTATGCTCTCCAGAAACAACAATGAAGTAATCTTTGGTAAGCCATTGTTTCATTTTATGGTATTCGTCACCAAATAATCTAAATTCTATATTTCCTGTATAATCAGATAGGGTGAAGGCCCCAAAGTGCTTTCCGTTTTTGGCCATTAACTCTTTGGATTCACTAACCATTCCAACCACTCTAAATTTTAATGGTTTATTAATGGAAAGTTCTTCATCTAATTGGGATATCTCATGGGAACTCAACACTTCGTATTCTAAACGATATTGGTCCATTGGATGCTCGCTAATATATAAACCAACGACATCATATTCCATGCGCAGTTTTTCTAGCAGCGGCATATTAGCTAAAGGTTTTAATTTTGGTTCTGGTTCAGAAAAGCCATCATCGCTATCGCTGAACATGCTAAATTGTCCTTTTTCTTTATTGCTCTGTACTTTAGATCCGTATTTTATGGCAATTTCAATGCCTGAATTCCCTCCTTCTTCAGGGGCAAAAAGCATCATTTCGCGAGAAATATCTGGATCAAAGTCAAAAACTCCAGCTGCGGTCATCCCTTCTAAATTCTTCTTATTTACAGCCACAGATTTTACTCGGCTGGTTAAATCAAACACATTTTTGAATGGACCATTTTCATCACGTTCCTTTAAAATATGATCTACACCACCTACACCTTTAATAGCTCCTAGGCCAAAACGCAAAGCTCCTTTGGGAGTTACGGAGAATTCACT
>JAURQA010000145.1 GCA_030836345.1 Bacteroidota bacterium | reverse complement strand
TGTAAATAAAAGTTTAGCCAATGCAGACTTAGTTATAACCACAGCACAAGTGCCCGGGAGAAAAGCTCCAGTGCTTATTGATAAAGAACAACTTTCTTTAATGAAAAGAGGAAGTGTTATTGTTGATATGGCAGCTGAACAAGGAGGTAATTGTGAGGGGAGTGTTTCTGGAGAGATAGCAGAAGTGGGTGGAGTCAAAATAATAGGAGCGCTAAATCTACCAAGTTCTGTCTCTACAAACGCCAGTGAACTGTTTGCCAAGAACATCGATTCTTTATTGAAACTTATCATAAAAGAAGAAAAGTTACACTTAGATATGGAAGACGAAATAGTGAGCCAAGCACTAATTGTGGGTAATAATCAGTCATCAGCTACTTCTTAACCGAATCGTTTAATTCTCTTAATCAAAAAGTAATAATTATCAAATGTTAGAATTTATCTCAAATAATATCACCTTTCTCTACCTCATCGTACTTATGATAATAGTAGGGATTGAGTTAATATCGCATGTACCATCGGTACTGCATACGCCGCTAATGAGTGGTGCAAATGCCATTCACGGAGTTGTTTTAATTGGAGCAATAATTGTCCTAGGCAAAGCAGAGTTCAATGATTATTTTAGTTTAATTGTTGGCTTCATCGGCGTAATAGTTGGAACGCTTAACGTGATTGGTGGCTTTGTGGTAACCGACCGAATGTTGGAAATGTTTAAGAAGAAGAAGAAATAGGCCATGCAGTATTTATTAGAAATTTTTTACTTCCTCGCCTCTTTAGGTTTTGTAATTGGTTTAAAAATGATGGGGAAACCCGATTCAGCAAGAAAAGGGAACCTTGTGGCAGGAGCTGGAATGGCATTGGCCGTTCTAGGTACCTTATTTTTTAATAGTCAAGGACTTTGTATTATTCCAAATTTTGGGTGGATTATGGCAGGGATTGCCGTTGGTACCATTATAGGGTTTGTGATGGCTAAAAGAGTTCAAATGACAAAAATGCCTGAAATGGTAAGTTTGTTTAACGGTATGGGTGGTTTATGTGCCGCACTTATTTCAATTATAGAATGGCGACATATAGCTGGCTCAGGTGATGGGATAGAAGTATTACATTATCTTCCTATTCTAGCAGGTCTTATCATTGGAACCATCTCATTTATTGGATCCATGGTAGCCTGGGGTAAGCTAAACGGATCGTTAAAAGATATTCTTTTGCCCGGGCAACAGTTGGTAAACTTTGTTGTCCTAGCTGCGATAACTGCAGTTTCTATATTGCTATATCAAACGGGATCAGATATTTATTTCTATGCTGTTTTGATTCTTTCAGGTATTTATGGCCTCCTTTTTGTTTTCCCAATTGGGGGAGCGGATATGCCTGTAGTAATATCTTTACTTAATTCATTTACCGGAATGGCCGCAGCCTGTGGTGGTTTTATGTATGATAATAAAGTAATGCTTATGGGTGGTATTTTGGTTGGAAGTGCCGGTACAATACTTACTATAGTCATGTGTAAGGCCATGAATAGAAGCTTAAAGAATGTGCTTCTCGGTAATTTTGGTGGAGGAAATACAGCGCAAGCTTCAACCAGTGCCAGTGGAGGAACTGTGAGAGAAGTCCAAGCTACCGATGTTGCCATCATGATGAAGTATGCATCAAAAGTAATCGTGGTTCCCGGTTATGGTCTTGCCGTAGCTCAAGCTCAACACGTGTGTCACGAGTTAGAAGAAATGTTAGATGCAGAAGGAGTTGATGTGAAGTATGCTATTCATCCCGTAGCAGGAAGAATGCCAGGACACATGAACGTTTTGTTAGCCGAAAGTAATGTGAGCTATGATAAACTAGTTGAAATGGATGATATAAATAGTGAGTTTGCTACCACAGATGTTGTGCTCGTAGTAGGAGCTAATGACGTTGTGAATCCAGCAGCAAAAACAGACCCAGCAAGCCCTATTTATGGAATGCCCATTCTTGATGTGGAGAATGCCAAACAGGTCATTGTGCTAAAACGAAGCATGAAAGCAGGCTATGCAGGCATTGAAAATGAGCTTTTCTTTAAAGATAAAACAGGAATGTTATTTGGAGACGCCAAGGATAGTATTCAAAAATTAGTGAATGAAATGAAAGTCTTGTAATTAGGATTTTAACAAATATCTAGGATCAGATCACATATGTGATGTAAATAAAAGTAAGAAATAATAGAATGAATAGTAATACCGCTTTAAAAAGATTAATAGAAGGGAATAACCGCTTTGTTGAAGATAAGTTAGAAGGGAAATTGAAAGATTCGGAAAGACGAAAAAGTTTAACCAGTGGCCAAGAACCCTATGCAATTATTTTAAGTTGTGCTGACAGTAGAGTTGTTCCAGAGCTTGCCTTTGATACAGGTTTAGGTGAATTATTTGTCGTTCGTATAGCCGGAAATATTGCAAATACCTCATCTATGGCGAGTATTGAATATGCTGTGGCACATTGTGGTTCTAAATTAATTGTAGTTTTGGGTCATCAAAGTTGTGGTGCGGTCACAGCCGCTGTAAATGGAGGAGACAATGGATATAACTTAAATCACCTATTAGCCCATATAACACCCGCAATAGAGGCCTCAGGCAATCAAGCCGACATAAGCAATGTAATAAAAACTAATGCAAATCTAACTGCCAAAGAACTCAGCATTCGTTCCTCAATTATAGGAGATGCTGTCTCCCAAGGAGATGTAAAAATTGTACCTGCATATTACAATTTAGATACAGGTAAAGTCGATTTTTTATAGGACAGATGTATATGAAAAGAGTTCAGCTCAATGCATTTTTTTCTGTAATATAGTAGCCAAGTGTATAGGTTAATTGCCGCAAATTATTAAGGCTTTTCAAGCTAATGTTTAACGGATATCCACATCATGTCATAAGCATGGTAAACAAGATATGTGTATCGTTTTTTATAATGATACGTATCTTTGCCTCGTGAAAATTGGACTAATCCAGGAAAGAAAAAGCCCGCTCGATAATAGAGTTCCTTTAACTCCAAATCAGGCAGCAGTATTCAAAACGAGATTCCCAAATGTTCAGTTAGTAGTTGAAGCATCTCCAACCCGATGTTTTTCCGATGCCGAATACCAAGCCGTAGGGATTCATATTCAAACGGATATGGCCGACTGTGATGTACTCCTGGGAGTTAAAGAAGTACCAGTAGAAACACTTATTCCAAATAAAACGTATATGTTCTTTTCGCACACCATAAAAGCGCAAGAGTACAACAAAACATTATTGCAAACTATACTTAAAAAGAACATTACACTCATAGACTACGAAGTTATTAATTGGGACAATGGCCAAAGGGTTCTTGGTTTTGGACATTGGGCTGGAATTGTAGGAGCCTATAATGGTATACTGACCTATGGCTTAAAATCAGGCGATTTTAACTTAAAACCAGCAAACCAATGCCAGGATTTTGATGAAATGATTCAAGAAGGGTTAAAAGTGAATCTAAAACCTATAAAAATAGCGGTTAGTGGAACGGGTAGAGTTGGAAAAGGGTCCATAGAAGTAATGGAGAAATTGGAAATTAAAAAGGTAAGCCCTCAAGATTTTTTATCTCAAACATATACCGAAGCGGTATATACCCATTTAGATAACTCAGATTTATTTGCAAGAAAAGATGGAGAAGAATGGGATAATCAACATTTTTATGCGAACCATAGCCAATACCAAAGTCAATTTGAGGCATTCTATAAAAACACAGATGTTCTTATTCATGGAATATACTGGGAGTTTGATATGCCACAACTTTTTACCAAAGAAGATACTCTAAAACCCGAGTTTAAGATTAAAGTGATTGCAGATATAACCTGTGATATAGAGGGGAGTATACCAATTACATTTAAAGATACTAGTGTTTCAGATCCGATTATTTTTTGGGATTCATCCCTTCAAAAGTCTGCCAAGTCATCATCAAAGAATACCATCGATATAATGGCCGTTGGAAATTTACCTAATGAATTACCAAGAGATGCAAGCACAACCTTTGGTGAAAAAATGCTTGAGTTTTGTTTACCTGCACTCATTGAGGGGGGAAAGTCTATTTTAACCAACGGCACCATGACAAAAAATGGTAAGCTCACAGATAGGTATGCCTATTTGCAAGATTTCGTAGAAGGGGAATAAAGAAGCGTCCTCAACGGCGCTAAAACTCCTATAAAATAAAGAATTTTCATGCTCTAATCAGCCAAAAACGCCCATGCGCCTCGAGTAAAAATATTTTGGGTACAATAGAAAAAAATGGCGACTTTTGTCTGGAAATATTTCTTAGCATGAGTTGGAATAAAGAATTTTTAAAGAAAACAGGCATATTTGCTCTTTTTGTACTTGGGTTTTGGATGATAAGTTTACTTTACTTAAGTCCAGCACTAGACGGCATGATGATTCGTCAAGGAGATATGACACAGTCTCGTTTGATGCGCGCCGATCTGCAACAATATCAGGAAAAAACAGGCGAAGTGATGGATTGGGCTCCAAATATTTTTGGAGGAATGCCGTCAGACTTAATTTTAGGTAAGCCCGGAGGAAATCTCATTTATCGTTCCGGTATTTTTAGAATATTTCATTTGGTAAGTTCTCCCTTCGATTTTCTATTTCTGGCCATGCTATCCATGTTCGTATTGCTGAAATCGGCCAAGATAAATAATTGGTTGGCCGCTGCAGGAGCTATAGGTTATGCATTTATGACCTTTACTATTGTGAGTTACGAGGCAGGTCACATAACTAAAGTACAGGCAATGGCTATGATGCCAGGAGTGCTCGCAGGATTAATGCTTCTCATTCGCAGGAAATACCTCCTGGGAACACTAGTTACCGGTATGTTTTTTACATCTTGCCTGGGTTTTTTTCATTATCAAATTGCTTACTACGTGGGCATTTGCCTAGCCCTATTTGGCTTGGTAATAGTAATTACAGGTTTCATAAATAAAGATTGGAAGTATATTGGTCTAACTATAGGCGGACTTTTTTTAGCAAGCTTATTAACAGTGGCCTCCAATTCACAAAAAATTATTGATACTAAAAATTATTCAGCTGAGACTATGCGTGGGGGAAGTAAACTGAGCAGTGATTTACCCGAAGCTGGAGCGGAAAATAACACAAACGTTAAAGGACTAAGCTTGGATTATGCCTATTCCTGGAGTTATATGCCCAAAGAATTATTTACACTTATTGTTCCCCGCTTTATGGGAGGCAGTAGCGCCGAAAATGTTGGATATAATGAAGAATTTGGTACAGAGATACTTCCATTATACCACGGAAACCTCGCAAGTACTGCAGGCCCCATCTATATAGGCGCGGTGTTCATGGTCCTTTTTATTGCAGCCTTTGTTATATGCATCAGGTTTCTTAAAGATAACAAAGAGGGCGAAAACCGAAAGGTTGTGCTCATCATTACTGCTGCAGTGGCTTTGACCTTTATTGCTTCGGTAATATTAGGATTAGGAAAGTATGTGAGTATCAACACCTGGCTCTTTGATACGCTTCCTTATTACAATAAATTTAGAACGCCTATGATGGCACTATGCATTGCCCAAATGCTTATCCCATTTTATAGTATGTATGGCCTTCATCTCATGTTTGAACAATCCGATTCAAAAGCCAGTTCTAAGCTTTTTAAACCCGTATTAATAAGTGTTGGTTCCATTCTTATGCTTACCTTTTTAACTGTAAAAATGCAGGAATACGGCGGGTTAAGAGATGCTCAGATTGCCGGAGAGGGAGCCGGAAGCTACCAAACAATAAACCTTTTTAAGGAATTCAGAGAGTCCGCAGCAACCGATGACTTTTTGCGGACCTTTGGCTTTGCCGCCGCCGCACTATTACTTATCTATTTAACAATAAAAAAGACAATTCCTAAAAATGTAGCCTGGATTGGGCTAGTTGCTTTATGTAGTATTGATATGATTGGGGTGAGTAAGAGATACTTGTCAGAGGATAATTGGGAATATAAAGAAGATCAAACTGTAGCACCTCCAACACCATTTGATCTAAAATTACAAGCTGTAAATAAAGATAAAGCCAGAGTCTTAGATTTAAGAACAGACCCATTCAACAGTAACACATCCGTTCCATATCATAGAAATATAGGGGGGTATCATCCCGCCAAATTAAGTGCGTATCAAGACTTAATTAGTTATGGAGTAACTCCAAATGGGGGTCAATTCAATACGGAAGTTATTAATAATAACAATGCGCTCGATATGATGAATTGCGCATACGTGCTAACTTCTAACCCCCAAACAAAGTCAACGGAAGTGATTCCGCGTTCAACGGCACTGGGAAACTCTTGGTTTGTTGCGACAGTTCGTGTAGCAGATTCAGCAAAAGATGAGATGGAAATGGTCAACACTTTAAACCTTTCCAAAGAAGCCATATTCTCCAAAGAAAATAAGCAGCCTAGTGCAACCAGCTATTTGGTAGATTCTGCAACAGCCTCCATTCGTCAAACCTATTTTAGTCCAGATACGATTCGCTATAAAAGTTCAAATGCCAATTTAGGTTTAGCAGTGTTTAGCGAAGTGTTTTATTCTATAGAAGGCTCCGGATGGATAGCTACAATAGACAATAAGGAGGCCTCAATATTGAAGGCGAATTATCTGCTGAGGGCTATGGAAATCCCCGCAGGAGAGCATACTATTGAATTTGTATTTAACCCGGCAAAAAAGCAATTTGTACCCCTCGAAAAAGCTGCTTCTGGTATTTTGTTATTTGGATTAATTGGAGTGCTAATTCTAGAAACCCTAGGAAAAAAAATAAAGGGGGTGAATGCCTAAAAAACTGACTGTTATTACCATTAATTACAATAATTATTCGGGTCTAATTAGAACTGCAGAATCAGTAATTAACCAAACCTCTAGAAGCGATATAGAGTGGATTATTGTGGATGGGGATAGTTCAGACTCTTCTAAAGATTGGATAAAAAAAAATAAATCAAATGTTGATGTATTGATATCAGAGCCCGATAATGGAATTTATGATGCCATGAATAAGGGCATGGAAATAGCCTCGGGAGAATACCTATGGTTTATGAATTCAGGGGACGCCATATTTGATTTAAATACCGCTCACCTCCTATTGCAAGACTTAGAATCTGGGAAAGATATATACTTCTCAGATACTATGTTTATTGATCAAAAGGGTGTAGAAATAGGCCTAATTAGTCAATTAAAGCCACAGCGCCTTCCCAAAAGGTTAGTCCCCAACAGTTTTAGATTTGGGATGAATGTTTGCCATCAGAGTTTTGTGGTAAAGAAAAAAGAGGCTTCTAAATATAATACAGAGTATCGGTTGGCCTCAGATATTGATTGGGTTATTACGATACTAAAAAACTCGCCGAGTAGTATCTGCTGTAACTACATTCTAAGCCGTTTTGAAACAGGGGGTAGCAGCTATCAGAATACGAACGAAGCCTGGAAAGAAAGGTATAAGGTACTAAGAGAGCACTATGGGAGATGGCCTAATATATTGGCTCATGGGTATATTCTATTGCGGCGAATACTCTTTAAAATTAGAATGAGCCTTAAAATGTAAGTCCAAAATAGTTGGGGATATTATTTTTTCGTTACCCCTGCAGTTTCTCTACTTTTGTAAAACAAAACAAATCCCTTAATGAAAAAGAAGTCCATTTTAGTTCTCGTTTGGTTGGTGCTATTGGTATCCTTGGGAATCAATGCATACCAGTATTATAGAAAACGTGAGACAGACAAAAGTGCGATGAGTCGATTATCCATCCGTAATTTTAAAGATTCAGTCAATAAAGTCATTGCAGACCTAGAGTTCTCATTGGAACATATGGCTCTTTTACAAAATGATAATAAAGAGATGGTAGCTGCTATTGCTGAGTTAGAAGCGCGTTCACCTAAGACCATCATTAGAACCAACACCATTGATCCCAATAAAGAAACCTTGGGACTCATGAAACAGATTAAATCATTGCAAAAGCAGTTGAGAGAAGCCTCTAAACCAGTCAATGAGTTAATGGCTAGCTCAGGCAATAAGCCCCTATCGTCAAGCGATCTAGAGGCTATTGATACCTACAAAACGTTGGTTGAATCAAAACAAAAAGAAATAGTTGCTCTAACATCAGAGATAGAAGAACTACAAGTCAGTAGAGAAAAATACGCAACCGATCATTCCACAGAAATTCAAGGTCAATACGATAACTTAAGATTAGAGAACAACGAACTAAAAGATAGATTTGAAAAAGGAGCCGTTCCTCAATTAAGTAATTTTATGGTTAAAGGAGGTGCTACGGAAGATGGTATTTTTAATACAAGTGTAAAAAGTAAAAAGATAAAGAGGCTTCGGTTTAGCTTTGATATTTTAGAAAATCCACTCATTATTAAACCCATAAAAGAAGAGATTATCATTAGAGTTATAAGTGAATCAGGTGCTGTGCTTAGCACAACAGAACTCAACGGTAAAATGATGAGTAGCGATGAAGTATATACCTTAAAAGATGAAATACAGATAGAGGCAAAAATGCAAGGCAGTGCACCTCAAGTGCTATGGTTCCCAGAAGACGAAGAGTTGCAAGATCGGCTCTCCAAAGGCACCTATATTATTCAATTAATAAGCAGAGATAAAATTAAACAAATCGTTGAATTTTCTGTAAACTAATCTTTACTCTCCATTATTATTAAACAACCCGAACGGTAGCTGAGTTCAACAATGCCATCTTCAGCAGCTTCATTGCTACTTCCACTAGACGGCAATCTCAAGTCCATCTGATGCAAAGGATATTTTAAATTTTTAGAGTTTATCTCAAGAGCCTCAGGAATCCCGAATAAGCTGATAATAGCCCCCTGATTAAAGAATTTTTTATATTTCAAAGGTGCTGGATAGATTAATCCATAATTATCAATAAGTTTCCATGTAATTTTTGGGGTAAACTTAGTCATACTTATAATATTATTAAACGTATGATCTGTGCGTTTTCCTGTAGCCCAAAGAATATTAACTGCTGGGAATTCCTTTGCTATTAAAAAATCCATAGCCTTTTCCAAATCTGTTTTAGACTGATCAGGAGCATGAATAATTTCCAGTTCAGGCCTCGCAAATTTTAAGGAATTCAAATCAGAGAAACTATCAAAATCTCCAAGTACTGCGTCAAAGTGAAGGCCTAATTCCAACACTCGTTTCACGGCGCCGTCCAGTACAATAATAAATGGACTCCATTCTAGAACTTGACCCATCAGGTCCCACTCGCATTCAGCACCATTAGCTATAATTAGTGCAGGTTCTTGTTTCTCTTTAACAACATGGTGCGAGGACATGGTGACAAAGGTAGCATGTTTATTTCGTCCTTTTTATATGCTGTACTTACAGGTTCTAACGTATCAAAGTACATTGTAAAGCGATATTTTATTATCCATTAAATGTATAGTTTAGCTAACAAAAACCCCCCTTGGTCATAAGAGCATATCATGCCAAAATATTCTACGTAGATTTGCGTTCTATAAACTCATGAATAATAAACCGCAGATACTTTGGGCCGATGATGAAATTGATTTGCTCAAGCCACATATTCTTTTCTTAGAAAACAAAGGCTATCAAGTCGATACTGCCATCAATGGAAATGAAGCAGTTCAAAAAATTGGTCAGAAACAATATGATCTTGTTTTTTTAGACGAGAATATGCCAGGAGGTAGCGGTCTAGACGCGCTCTCAGAGATTAAGCAAAAGTTACCGAATCTTCCCGTAATCATGATTACCAAAAACGAGGAAGAGCACATTATGGAAGACGCCATTGGAAGCAAAATTGCAGATTATCTTATCAAGCCAGTGAATCCAGCACAGATTCTATTATCCATAAAAAAGAACTTAGATCAAAATAGAATTGTTAGCGAAAAAACAACCCAAGGCTATCAAAGGGAATTCATGCAAATAGGCATGACATTAAGCGATAATTTAAACTTAGCTCAATGGGGCGATATATATAAGAAGCTTGTATACTGGGAGATGAGCCTGCAAGATGCAGAACAAACAGGAATGCAAGAAGTTTTTGAAACGCAAAAAATTGACGCCAACAGAACTTTTGGTAAATTTATCAGCGATAACTACCAAGGCTTCTTGTCAGAAGCAGGAGAAACTGCTCCAGTAATGAGTCATAATCTCATGCGTAGAAATGTTCTCAATAGCATAAAAGAAGATGCACCCGTATTTTTTATTTTAATGGATAATTTGAGGTACGACCAATGGAAGGCTATAGAACCTTTAATCAATACAAAATTTAGGGTAGATCGCGATGAAATTTATTTAAGTACCTTGCCTACAACCACTCAATATTGTAGAAATTCTATTTTCAGTGGTTTATTGCCTTTAGAGATTGAGAAACGATTTCCAGATAAGTGGAGTAATGATGAAGATGAAGGTGGAAAGAATCTTTATGAAAAGGATTTTTTAGAGGATTTATTAAAACGCTTGCGCATTGACGCAAAAACGAGTTATACTAAAATCACCAACTTGAATAAGGCAAAAGATTTGCTTGGAGCCGTTCAAAATATGTTTTCCAATGATTTAAATGTTATCGTTTACAATTTTGTGGATGCCTTTAGCCATGCTAGAACAGATGTAAAAATAGTGCGTGAACTAGCCGATGATGAGGCGGCTTACAGAAGCGTAACAGCGAGTTGGTTTGAGCATTCTCCACTTTGGGAAGCCATGCAAATTATGGCAGCTAGAGGGGCAAAAGTAATTATTACTACAGATCATGGTTCAGTTAAGGTAAAAGATCCAATTAAGATTATGGGCGATAAAAACATGACTACGAATCTCAGATATAAAACTGCCAAGCAAATGTCCTATGATGCCAAAGACGTATATGAAGTAAAAAGCCCGAAAGATTTATCCTTGCCCACACAACACATTAGTTCAGGATTTGTATTTGCCAAGAATCATGACTTTTTTGCGTACCCGAACAACTATAATTACTACGTGAATTATTATAAAAACACCTTTCAACATGGAGGAGTAAGCATGGAAGAAATGATGTGTCCTTTTGTTGCATTAAAGTCTCGATGAAACAATTTGAAGAACTAAAAGAGAATGAAATTCAAAAAGTCATAGATTTTCTTTTGGAAACAGATTTACGCGTACTACTCTTTTCAGGTGAGGTAGGCACTGGAAAAACAACCTTAATACGTGATTTAGTTCGTCATATGGGGTCTTTTTCAGAAGTTTCTAGTCCAACATTTAGTTTACTCAATGAATATCAAACAGAAAAAGGAATGATTTACCACAGTGATTGGTACAGAGTAAAATTAGTAGAAGAATTATACGATGCTGGAATTATGGAATACTTTAACATGCCGGGACTATTTATTATAGAATGGCCCGAGGTAGGACTACCATATATTCCAAAACCATATGTACATGTGAAAATTAATCATGGCATAGGTGTAAGGTCTTATGAGATAAGTCATATTAACTAAGTTTCATTTTACCTTGATCATTTAAACTGGTATAATAAGTACTCGTAATAATAAGATGATCCAAAACATCAATATCTAAAAGGTTCCCAGCATTTACTATTTTTTGAGTTAGTTTTAAATCTGCATTACTTGGATTTAAGTTTCCACTTGGATGATTGTGGCATAGGATTATGGCACTTGCATTATTTAGAATGGCCTTCTTAAATAAAGGGCCAGGGTCAACCAATGTGGCCGTTAAACCCCCTTGACTAATAAGCTCAGTTCGGATGACACAGTTACTCCTGCTTAAAAAAAGCACCCAGAATTGCTCAATTTGTAAATCTTCCACATGGTTTCGTAAGACTTCATAGGCGTCCTTACTGCTTGCTATTTTTTTTATAACTTGTTTTGTTCCTGCTTTATACCGGCGTTGTCCGAGTTCAAGCGCAGCAGTTATACTAATTGCTTTTGCTGGGCCAATGCCATTAATTTGTTGTAGTTCTTCAATGCTAAGCCTACTAATTTTATCAATTCTTCCATTGCCTAAAGCAAGAATTTCTTTGCCTAAATCAACGGCAGATTTGCTGTAATGTTCATTGGATTTATTTCTAATATTAACACCTGTACCAATAAGAATAGCCAATAATTCTGCTAGAGATAGTGCATTCTTGCCGTAGTCAATCATTTTTTCCCTTGGCCGTTCATCATTCTTCCACATCTTAATGCTATTACTCTTCATAAATCATCACAAAGGTATTCAAAAATAATTGTTGTTAGTAATATTATCAAAATATTGTTAACATATTAATCATTTAGTATATATTTGTACCATCAAAACAAAAATATAAGAAACAAAACAATGAGTGAACAAGATCAAAAAGCAAAAGCATTAAAACAAACCATTGAACGTTTAGAGAAGAGTTACGGTAAAGGCGTTGTAATGAAAATGGATGCCAATGTAGCGGCAGACATTGAGGTTGTACCCACGGGTTCATTTGGATTAGATTTAGCCTTAGGCGTTGGCGGTTTTCCAAAGGGAAGAGTTGTAGAAATTTATGGTCCAGAGAGCAGTGGTAAAACAACCATTGCCCTGCATACGATAGCCGAGGCTCAAAAATCTGGAGGGGTTTGTGCTTTTGTAGATGCAGAACATGCCTTTGATAAATTTTATGCTGAAAAACTTGGAATAGATACATCCAATTTACTAATATCTCAGCCGGACGATGGGGAACAAGCATTGGAAATAGCAGATAATTTAATTCGTAGTGGCGCGATTGATGTAATGGTAATAGATTCGGTAGCAGCCTTAGTTCCTAGAGCTGAATTAGAAGGGGATATGGGAGATAGCAAAATGGGTTTACATGCAAGACTCATGAGTCAAGCCTTACGTAAATTAACTGGCTCAATTAATAAAACAGGTTGTGTATGTATCTTCATTAATCAATTGAGAGAAAAAATTGGGGTCATGTTTGGTAACCCCGAGACAACAACTGGAGGTAATGCACTTAAGTTTTATGCATCGGTACGTTTAGATATTCGGAGAATTGGTCAAATTAAAGGGAATGATGAAGTTCTAGGAAATAGAACAAGAGTTAAAGTAGCTAAGAATAAAGTGGCTCCACCGTTTAGGGTAGTCGAGTTTGATATTATGTATGGCAAAGGAATTAGCCGTGTGGGTGAAGTTTTAGATATTGCTGTAGATGCAGATATTGTTAAAAAGAGTGGAAGCTGGTACAGTTATGACGGGACCAAATTAGGTCAAGGAAGAGATGCTTTAAAAAGTTTGTTAGAGGATAATCCCGAAATGTTAGCCGATATTGAATCGAAAGTAAAAGGAATAGGCGCAGAGGCAGTTGATATGGAACCGGGCTCTGGAGAAGCCGCGGAGAGTAAATAAGAACTCAATGTTTTTTTTGAGGTTTTGATAAAAAAGCTCTGCCGAAAGGCAGAGCTTTATCATTTAGTCTTTATTCAATCAAAAGAGTAAATCCAGGAATAATTCCTGTTGCAGCCGAGTGCATAAATTGATATTCCGAAGATAGCCGAATGATTTCACCCGCGCTCACATAATCTTTGGCATTTGATATATAAACTTCACCATTCGTAGGATTCACGCTAATGGAATAGAAATTAGCTGAGGGATTTGAGTATTCAACCTTCAGGTTCTTAAAATTTCGACTCATGCTATAGAGCTTATTGCTCTGCATAAAAAGCCACTCATTTTTAATCTTGTTAAATGCAAAACTTACATATTGATTTTCATGGATAGAAGTATCCCATGTAACAGTGGCTTGCTTATTCTGAATTTCGTACATTATACTTTTTGACCCTTTCGAGCACATAGTATAAAATGAGTTGCCTATATGAATTACCTTCTTACTGCCTTTTTCTAACTCAACCGAATCGCTAAGATGCATCCGGCTCTTGTTAAAAAAGTAAACGGTACCTTTTGTACATGCAATGGCAATCTCATCATCGGATGCAGCCATGCCCTCACAAAACCCTTTTACCGGGAAAGTTTGTTCTATACCCTCCGTCCGATCAATAAGGTATATTTTATTGGCATATAAATCTGTTACCAATGCTTTTTGGTTCGTTATAGCCTGCATATACCTCGGCGAATTAAACCCAAAAATAACGTCTTGCTTAATATAATTAACGGTATCAAGAGCTACAATTTTTCCAGAATTATTTACTACCAAGTAGAGATATCCATTCCATATACTGGCAGATTGCAAAACGTCGCCTAGCGAAGCATTGTTCAATGCCTTATACACCTTTAAGTTGAGCTCATTATCTCTTAGATTATAAATATCAAAATCTGAATTTCCCCAACCAAAATTTCCTTCGCAACATATAATTAGTTTACTTCCAGCACTAACAGCATTGCTTTTTTTCTCACCATTAGGTTTACAAGAACCCAAAAATAGTAAAAGTATACAAACTGTTATGTTGCGAAGGATTTTTGGCACTTATTTTTTTATTAGTTTTTGTATTCCTGATCCATTGGGTGTAGCTATTTCGATAAAGTATATGCCATTAGCTAAAGAGGCCAGGTTCAAAGTCATGCTCTTTTCTTGAGTTCCCGTAGTAGTAAATATCAATTTCCCATTTAAATCGCGAATGATTACTTGATTTATATTTGCTTGGCTTCGAATGGTAATTTCTCCCTTACTTGGATTTGGAAATACTTCCGATTGAATTATTCTATTACTTAAAACACTTGCTTTTCCTGAAGTACTAAATTGATCTACTGCGTAAAAGCCAGGAGTTACCATCCCAAACATGTTATTATCACTACTTATCATATTAAAAACGAGTGAATCACCAGTTACTTTAACTTCTTTCCATGTATCAAGAATAAAATCCTTTGAGTTATCAGTAAATCTAAAATCTGCTAAAATTACTCTTACGGTTTTAAGCAATTGACTATTGGTTTTATCAAAACAGTCAATGATAAGAACCAAGCTATCTTCATCGTTGCCCGTTGTACCCCCGAAAGGTTTGGCGAATCGATCTCCTTTTAACATAGAATTAGTAGTATAAGTACTATTAGTTATTTGGATGGTTTCAAAGTTTCTATTGCTTCCATTATTTAGGCTTGCATATGCCCCTCTCTGGCCAATGGCAAATGTATTTGAAGCCATGTACCCTTTGTAAGTAATAGCGCTAAATTGGTGTTTCGTCGCATCGCTAGCTTCTCGAGTGCTATCATATTTTTGGGAGATAGCCCAGCCATTTGCCCAATATCCTCCAAAACTGGTATCCCATTTTACAGGGAGATTTAAAGTAACCCCATTATCTAGCTCGGTATTCATGGTCGACCCATCTAATCCCTTAGCTACCTTTTCTGCGGGCACCAAAATGCTCTCCAAAGTAAATGTTTGTGCGCTTAAAGCGATTGAAGTTGCCATTGCTATGGCTGATAGTGTAAATTTTATATTCATTTTATAGTGTTAAATTTAATCCTAATTGATATTGCCTCATTGGCATTTGCTGAGCAGGTTGTATGTAATACCTCGTATTTAAAGCGTTGTTTGTGGTCAGACGTACACTTAAATCTTTATGAGTATAGTTAATGTAACCGCTCCAGAGGAAAAATCCCTCTGAGTAGTCATCAGAGTCAAAATTTGTATATCTGTAACTTGTAAACCGATTTCTAATACCTATAGTTATATTTTTAAGTGTGGTTTTTAAGCCAATTAAATAACTGTGCTTTGGGATAAATAAAGTGTTTTCCCATTCGTTAGATTCTTTTCTTAATGTTTCTGCTTGCACAAATTCATATTGACCCATAAGGGTAATCGGAGTCGTCTTAATTCTAAATCGATAGTTCAGGGTTGAACTGTGCCCAAGGGCTCTGGTCCTATTTAAATTAATGGCCTTACTTGAGTTGCCATCCGGAACCCAAATAATTTCATTGGACAAAGCTCGAGAATAAAGAGAAACATCTACAGTTAGTTTTTTAAGTGCAATAGCACCGCCAATTTCTCGAAAAATTCCTTCCTCCACTTGCAGGTTTCGGGCAATTGGACTGCCCCAATAAAGTTGGTTTAAGGTGGGTCTTCGAAAGGCGTTTCCAATATTTGAATATACCCTTAAGTTCTTATAAGAGTAATCAAAATAAAGCTTACTAATGCGTTTGGAAGCTTTAAAATCGAATCTATTCTGAGTTCCAATAATAAGTCCTTTCTTTTCATAATTCAGGGATAACACCGTAGATGGTAAGATCTGTTCTTGTGTTGATGAGTATGACTGAGTCGTTCCACTCTGGTATTGCATTTCTGTAATCAGGTCTAGCCGAAAGACCTTGTAAAACTGTTTCTTTCCCCAATATTTAGCTACCAATAAATCACTACTACTTTTACTTCCCTCTGGATTTGCTTGGCTTATAAAAAGGTAGTCCTCATGAATATATCCCACATTAAACCCATGACTAATCTTTTCATGGTTAAATAACCCCTCAGTCATCCACCTTAAGCTCTTTATTTCAAGTTTGTCCGTACCCACATTCGTGAAAAAATCCGGTAAATTCCGGTTCGTAGTGTTCCATTCTAAAATGGTTTTTATTTGAGATTTATTTTTGAGTTTAAAGGCAGCAAGGATGTTCAGATTTAATCGGTTTAATTCTGCATGTTTTAATTCCTTTTTTTGTTCATCAATAAATACCTGGTAATTATTTGTACTTCGTGATTTATTCAACCCGAATGAAAGATTCATTTTTTTTGTTGAATAGGTAGATTGGCCTAAAAATCGAGAATACCCAAAATTGCCCATACTTAAATCCAACTCTTGCTTATACCCATCCTCGTTAAATGTGGGTTCGTTATGAATGATTAGGGAGCCACCAACGGCTCCAGAGCCGTATACAGAAGAGTTTCCACTTTGGTTAATAGACAAATGGTCTGCTGGGTTAAGCGTTAAAGTTTGAAGGTCAGTCTCACCTAACATTGGATTATTTAATGGTATTCCATGCCAAATAATTTGTGTTTGAGAGGCTTGAGTTCCTCGCAAACCCAAAGTGCTAATTCCGCTGGGACCATAGTTCTTTGTAAAGTAAGGGGAAAATGATAGGCGCTCATTCAATGTGTTCCCTTCGTTTAATTGAACGACTCTGCTTCCGTTGTGGGCCATGTAATGCGGATGTGAAAACATGTGCACGCTATCCATTACAGCGACACTGTCACTGGGTTTTGGGGTAAGTGCTATATATATCAAGGCCAAAAGCATATAATTCAATATTTCCGGGCCAAATGATACAAGTCTGAGTTCTCGCTATTAAGATCTACAGGCTCACTTTTCTTCCCGAAAGCATTTCCTTTTTGTTAGTAGGTCTTCTGACTTTTCTCTGTAAGATTTCACCTTCCCGACATTAGCGATATGTCAGTGGTTTACGAAACCCTTGCAAAATTATTTTGCTTGAGAGTACAGCTGCGGGTACAGTCCCAGAATATGATACTGGAGTTCCCTTTTAATTTTCTCCTAATCGGCTAAGACTATTTGAAAAACTAACGAAACAAATTTAAGCGTATTTTTTTAATTTGTACAGAAAAAAAATGCGATGTTTAAACAAAACCACTTTTTTTTGTAACATTTAACAATTAATATTCGCCTAATTAGCGCACTCTATTATTATTGCGTAAAAGCTACTATCTCGGTACCTGATTCCATAGTCTCATGATAGAATCTAAACGCAATGCTCTCTTGTTTTCTATTCTATATGCCTGGCCTTCAATCCACTGAAGTTCAATAGTGGGAAATAGTGTTCTTACTGAATCAGGGCTTGAGAAACGGTCCATTACAGTGTACCTTTTAGGTATCATGCAATCCATTTTTGACTTTAACCAAGACCTTCTTTCATATCTGTATCTGGAACTTAGCGGAAATTCTTTTTTTAATATGGGACAACCTAAGCTTACGGCTTCAACAAAATAATGATCATAAATAATAAGCGCCTCAGATGCTTCTGTAATTTTTTGAATGCTATCACAGGCACAGTTAATTTCATCCAGTGTAAAGGACAGCACAGGAGCCTCTTTCCCTCTCCATGGTTTGGTGGTAATATCTTTACTAAAGCCAGCAGTTTGTATAAAACTTAACCCTATGCCTACAAAGGCAATAGCCAAAAGTACTTTTGGTTTAAGAGAGAACTTTTTCAACAGAAAAAGAGCAAAAACAAGAGGAATGGCCATGTAGAATCTTCCACCACTAAAGAATACCGATTCTGTTACATCTGCTACTTTATTTATTGATATACTCAATAATACAATAAAGAGGAAAATGAGCATTTGCCAATATTTCTTGGTAATTATTCCAATCAGTACTCCGCAAAAAATGCATGCTAGATGTGCACTTTCTTGCCCCTTGAAAATATGTATAAACAGAAGGTGAATGGATTTAATATTAGATAAAAATTGACTAATATTGGCTTTTATTAGTGGTTTGGGATGAACGACATACTCTGGATGGTGGAGGTAAATATTCTCTACTCCGAAATAAATGACTCCAACCATGAAAAAAGCAATTGTTCCGTAAATAAGATACCATCTTCTTAGCCATAATTTATCCCAAAATAGAAGTACAATTGAGGGGTATAGCAATACATTATTTGGTACCTGCAGAGATCCAAGTAAGGTCAAAAAAAGGAGTAAGAAGAAGTGAATGGGTTTTTTCGAGCCAAACCACCAAAAGCCTAGACCAATAAATGTGAAGAAAATGGCCTGTACAAAACCCCGACTCATATGGGTAAGAATGGCGTATTGTTGAGACAAGGAAAAAAGAAGGAGCAATATTAGAATGCCACCAGAATATAACGTATGCTTTTTACAATAAAGAAAAATTATAATCCAAGGGAATAGAGACATAACCCAAGTAGCTAGAGGAACAGCATAATATACTTTTAACCCAAGAAGGATTAAGGGAGTTGCCAATACTGCCTCAGCCATTGAATTGTATTGTTGCCCATAGAAGTAGGGCGTATAAAAATGCCCCTGACTCATATCTTTCGCGGCCTCCCACATGAGCATTTGATCCGTGTCAGATTGGTTCAATGAAAATGAAAAGAGAACAAAAACTTGTTGGGCAATAAATAAAAAGCCCAGTAAAGTGAATATATTGCGTGGGTTTATATAGTTGAAAATAGATGTTCTCAGTTGGTGCAAATAACGACTAGACGAGAATAAATTAAAAGGACTTTACAATTATTGTTTGTCCATAAACAATAATCTCTGGTCGTTTAGTTTGCCAATATAGAAAGTATATTTTTTTTATTGTATTAGCAGTCAATTATATAGACTCAATTAATAATTGCTGATATACTGTGGATTTACAAAATTGGTTATTTGCAATATCTCAATCACCCACATGTTAAATTTACAATTCCTTGTTTTTATTTATATGAATTGTATAAAAACTATAAATCAATGGTTTTGTCCTAATTCAAGAAAACCAAAAAGAGGCCACCTTTAGGATGACCTCTTTCTTTGGTTAATCTGTTGTTTGAAAATTAGTTCTTTCTCAGAATTAGCTTTTGAGTGTGAACCTCATTATCTGTACTTATCTTCACAATGTATAAACCATCAGATAAGTTAGATAAATCAAAAGTTTGCGTTAATTCTAAAGAAAGCTTTTCATTCAGAATTTTTCGTCCATTTAAATCGGTAAGAATAAATGCTCCTTCTGCAAATCCCTTCAAGAATTTAAATGTAACCTTGCCAGAGCTAGGGTTAGGAAAAACATCAATTCTTTGATCAAAGTCTTCTGAATCAATTGGGTCAGTATCCTTTTGACCTATTGGTGAATTGGCGGCTACATCAGCTGAATATTCCTTATTACCTCCAGAACAAAAAGCATCTACCTCCGCTTGGGTAGTTTCAGATATCTGACCTAATCCGTAATAGTTCTTTCGTATATTAAAACTAACTACTGGAGAAACTGAAGTATTGGTAACACTAATATTATCCACCGCATTTAAGGTTAGTGCAAAACCCGGCTGAACTGTTAATCCATTTTTCACTTCAATCTCCTGAGCATTTACTACTATTGTTCCAGCCACAACTGAATTTACATAATCAGAAGTCGTGGTAATGGTTTCATTGTCTAAAACCAGTGTATACGGAAGGTATTTTTGCGCTTGGCTTTTTCTATTGCCTTCATCCAACCATTGGCCATGAGAGGCTATAAGGTCAACTCCCTTGTCATTGTCGAATAACAAATAAGAAAATACTTGTGTGGTATTTACCTTCCCGCCATTGCTTCCAACTTGTTTGAAGTACATATCCGGCATAACTTTTAAAACAACCTTCTTTATTTTAAATTTAAGAAAATCTACTACTTCGGGCTTCACAACGAGTTGGCCTCCTGAAGTATTTACGACATTCGGCCAAGGTGTACCAAACTCAAAAACTGGCTCTAAATGCACCATGCCCCCTTTCGTGGAACTGTGAAATTTAACATATGTTACCGTCCCTTCTTGAACTTGAAATTTAGCAGCAGATCGAATTCTTCCACCAAAATTTTGCTCTTGGGCATCCTTCATGTTTAACCATTCTGTAACTAAAGTTACTTGTTCATTTTGGTCTGCTGTCTTTCTAAGATGACGGAAAACTTCAAGATTAGATTTGCTTACATCAAGTGTTTGAAATTTATTAAAACCAAATCCCGTTTCATCCCAATATAAATCATCACCTGCCTCCGATTCTAGGGTAATTTGAATACTGTACCTTGTGTTCGTTAAATCTTTATCAAAATCTAAATTGTCGTTGAATTTATAAAACAGCTTTTCGCCTATTTTAAAGTTGATGTCTTGCTCATACTTGTATTCACAAATCTTAGCGATGTTTTGTATTCTGTGTTGTTTCTGACTCATATAACCATATTCGTTATCTAGGCCATGCTCTATATCCCCAGGAATAAAATTAAACCATTTACTATATCCACTATAGTCATCTGAAAAATTACCCCAAACACCGGTGGCGTTTTGGTTGTGATATAACTTTAGGTGTGGAGTTCTAAGCATGGCAAACAACCCAACTGGTTTATTCCATAAAGGATAATTGTAAGGAGTTATTTGATTAACATTAGGTTTAAAACTGCCGGGATTGTAGAGACCCGTTAAAGCAATTCTGTTGTTTCTCGCAATATCTCCCCCTATTCTGGACTCAGCAAAGGTTGCCGTAGGCATGGTTGGCTTATCTGGTTCAGTAAGTGCATCAGGATTAATGGTTTCTTTTACCAAAAAGTCTAAACCTCTGGCTAGTTGTGCATCACCTGCCTTCTTTATACCTCTGGCCATCCATTCCGCATTTTGTGTGCTAAAGTGAGGGTAAATGGGTGTCATAAAATCTGAAACAAAGCTGGTTACCGCCGCTGATGGTAAAACAAAATTGGCCGCTTTTGTTGAGAGGTCTGCACTTTTAGAGACGATAGATCTCAATATGGCATTTGCTGGTCTATTGTAAGTAGCCATTTTTTGGTTGTAGGCATCCATTTCAGCCAAATAATTGGTGTATAACCCATCAAAAGACTTGTACAGTAATGTTCCACCACTTGAACCGGTTGCATCAATACTGGTATTGCTTAAATAATCACCATCAAACTTATTAACGGGAAGTTCTTTATTTACTTCTCGGCCATAAAGTTTAACATCCCATTGTGTGATTAGTTGATACTCCAGTTCCCAGAGGGTTGGATTATCACAGACACAGGGATCAAACCCTAATTGAAAATCGGAGGAAAACCAGGCATTGTTATTCCCTGGACTTTTGTTATTACTACTAATAAATGTATTAATAGTAGATTGATCTAAGGGACGATCATAACCAGAAACATGTCGAAAAACACCACTTACCGGAGCTTGATCATTTGGTGGATCGTGTCGTAGAAATAATTGAATATGGTCATTATTGGTTGCATTTATCTCTTGAAACATATTCCCAAAAAATCGCAACTTACCCGAATATCTATTGTACAAAACAAAATATGGTGTATTGGGGTTTGCCAAACCATTTTGACCCGCAATAATTCGATTTGGATTGGTGGTTTCTACCCCTTCTCCATTTGGGTAATTTCCTAAATGCGTCCACATCAGCTCCCAGCCATCTTCCCAGTGCCAATCACAATCATCGGGTAAAGCCCCTCCTTGGTGCAGATAAGAATACCCCGATGGCATATTAGTGCTAAAAGGTGAATGCATTAATCCTCCATGTGAACCTAATGACCAATTGGCATCTAGGTTTAGCGGAATGCTATGAAATGAGGTATTTGAATGTGCTCCCCAATCAAAGGTATTTTTAAACTCGTTAACCGTATTTTGGCCAGTTTTCATAATAGGTGTTAAATCATTATTGACTGGATTTGCGGGATCGGTTGATGCGTCCTGCGTGCATTGGGCATAAACATGTACACCCAGTAAAATTGTTATTGTATAAATTATTATTTTTTTCATTCTATTTTTCTTCCTTTAAATTTTATGAGCCGAGGCTCGGTTTGACTAAATTCTTCAAATTGATATTCTGCCTCCACCTGATTTCCATCTAAACGCACATAACCCTGAAAAGGAAATCCACGATTTGGTTTATCATTGAACCCTATCCAATGGCCACTTATTATTTGAGCATCTCTTTTAAAAGAGAAATGAGTAAGTGTATCTTTCCCATTTCTGAAATTAAGAAGGCAGATGGCAAACTCTGATTGAAAGTCTATTACTTTATAATTGCCAGTTTGAGTTGCTGCAGAGATTTCCCATGGCCTCACTTGAATTATACTGCTGTCCGTAGCTCCTTCAAAAAGAACTTTATATGCCCCAATGATAGGAAATTTGTTTCTCGGCATCATATACCATCTTTTAACCAAAGTGTCTTTTCCATTATCGTCTGGAAAGCATTGCTTGTTAGGTTCAGACTCAACAACAAGGCGCGCCTCATACCAGCCTTCAGGAACATTTGAGAAACTTCTCACAAAAGTGCTGTCAGTAATGGTTTCTGCACCTAGTTTCCATGTATATTTCGCATTTGGTGTCAATGCTGAGAATCGAAATCGGGAACTATTGCTATAAACGGAATCTTTGTCGTGTACATAATCAAATGTTCCGAAAAAAGTTTCGGCTGGAGTCCATTGATTCCCTTTTATGAAAGTCGCTTTTACCTCAGACTTCCCATGGCAAGGATCATAGTTCTCGCAATCAGGATTACCAGGATCTTGGCACTTGCACTTTTTACAACTTTCCAAGCTTACAATCCCTAGAGATACGGCCAACACAAACATGAAGAATATC